>CAYTDJ010000298.1:0-4114 GCA_964436265.1 uncultured Chloracidobacterium sp.
TTTAGTCTTGGCATATCTTTCTTCTATCGTACTGGCGTAGTCATTTTACCGTTCGACAGGTCCTCAAAGGCAAATCGTTCTGACAGCACCTTGCGATTCTGTTCGGGCATCCGAAAATTCGATCCGACGATGATCGCCTTGCCCGAATCGGAGATCTCGCGGCGGTTCATCTCCTGCGGTATAACTTGGGATGCGTATCGTTTGTCATCGGGATCAAGCTTGCCGCCGTCCTTTCGCCGGAGTACATAAATAAACACGAAATCCGCGGTCCGCATTGATTCGACGTCCTGTTCAAAGGTCTTCTCGACAGTGACCGGCGTACCGTCCTCAACGGGCCTTGCCGAACGCTCAGCCGAGTCTTCGACGATGCGCTGGTTCGGCGTGCAGGCAGCCAGATGCAACGCCGCTAGAGCAACCATAACGATCCAACATTTTGGCCGAACATTCATCTGTATATTATTTGCTCGGGTTCACCTCTTCATCGTTTATTTCCGGTGCTGAATTGACGTTTGAATTGTCCGACTTTTCCATTTCATCCAGGAGCTTTTTTTCTTCCGGAGTCTCTGGCTGGTCGTCTGCATCTTTAGGCGGCTCGCCTTTTTCAGCCCTGATCTTAATGAGGCGCGCTTCCTCGTCTTCATAGGCCATTTCCGCCCAGCCGCTATCAAGAAGCTTCGCGACCAAATCTTCGTTTTCTTTTGCATCGACAAAGACGTAATTTGCACCAAATCTCTCGCGTATCAGAGGCGCCGGATCATCGATCTTTCCGCTGGTAATATCGAGCAAAAGCTTGTAAAGATCGGGGTTCTGGGAATAAAGATAGTTCGGATCGAGCCCGTAAACATAGCTGTGTTTCGTATCAAAGAAAAACAGCTTCGGAAAGTCGTCCCAGTTGGCGTTAAAGATGCGTTCGCCTTTCGGAATATTCTCTTTGCCGCTGGCATCGACACCGGTCGCCCATTCCATCGCACGCTGATAACGGTCGTTTGCCTCGTTGCCGCCTATGGTTTCGGCGAGGCCTTCCTGATCGATGCCGAAACGATGAAATCCGGTGATATTTACAAGGAAATAGATCGCTAGGAACACACCCAGCACCCAAACGGCGGCCTCGCGGAGATTGAGCCAAATGGCCTGTTTTTCGGTCTTTTTATCGACGTCGAGATACGGTTCGATCTCTCGTTTGAAATCCTCGGGGAGTTCGACGGTGCTCTTTTGCCGGAACGCCTGCAGGCTGAACGCGAGGAAAAGCACGGCAAACGGCGGAAAATACTCAGCAAAACGCTTGGATCTGAACTGTGCCGCGAAGAGTATCGACACGAACATCAAAAAGAACGTCGCTTTTTCAGGCAGCTTGCCGTTTTTCGGCATGAAGAAGATGTAGCCGAGCAGCATTGCCAGCATCGCGACGGGAAAATGCGTAAGCAATTCCATACCGGTGTACGGATACCACTCGCCGCCGACAGCCACGGCAAAATCGCTGCCGACCTTGAACTTCGTAATGAAATGCTCCCAGAAAAGGTAGAGATTGCTCGGAAAATAGGGGTTTATGACGTTTCCGGCGATCATTCCCGCGGTCGTGTAAACGATCGGCCGCCACTCGAAACGGCGTTCGTTCCAGGCGATGATGATGGTCCAGATTATCGCCGCGAACCACAGCAGCGGGAACAGGCTGTATGTCCAGACAAACGCGAACATAAGCGGAAACAGCCACACGTATTTTCGCTCGAAGAGCAGATAAATACCGGCGATCGTGATGATAATGGTCAACGCCGGTGCCTTTGCCATGTTCATCCGGTAATAGAACATATTGGCGCAGGTGAGGATCGCCGCGAGCCAGATCAACAGATAATCGATCTTGTAATGATAGATCAGCCAATAGACCGAAAATACGGCCAGCGTGGCAAAGACGACGGCCGCGACCTTTGCCGCCATTACCGGCTCAAAGAACCATAAAAACGGTATTTGAAGCAAATGAAAGAGGAAATGGTGGTCGTTGTAATGCTGAGGATTCAGGACCGTCAGAGGCAGCCAATCAAACGACGGCAGCCACTTCCCTTGCGAGAAATTTTCCCAGAGCAGCGAAGACCAGCGGATGTGGTAATAGCCGTCCCAATCGCCGCAGCAGATGGCCGACGTGCGTGATTGCAGAAAGCCAAGCACCATTGCGATGGCGATAAAACCGAATACGAGATAGACGAAACGCGTCGCGGCTTCGGTCTCGAGGTATTGTTTCCAGGAAGTTTTCGGGACGGCCGGTGCCGCTGTTTGGTCTGTGTTCTGATCCATTATTGACTTCGGCGAGGGCCGCCGGAAGAAAGCGTAATTATCTGAAAAAAGTAACACGAATAGCGGTGAAATATCTAATTGAAGCGTTTGCGATGGCAATGTTCAAAACCTAGAATCTAGGGTTCGATATGTATCCGAAAGGCAATCTTTTTATACCGGCGCGGCATGGGCGGCTGGAGGCGATCTTGAAGGAGCCCGCGGGCGAGCCGAAGGGCGTCGCGCTGGTGTGCCACCCGCATCCGCTCGGCGGCGGGACTATGCACAACAAGGTCGTGTTTCGTGCGGCGGCGGGGTTGATAGACGCGGGGCTTGTGACGCTGAGGTTCAATTTCAGCGGCGTCGGGGATTCGACCGGCGAGCATAACGACGTAGCGGGCGGGATCGAGGATGTGCGGGACGCGCTTCGATATCTCGCCGAGGAATATCCGGGACAGCCGATAACGCTCGCCGGGTTTTCATTCGGTTCGCGGACCGGAATGGAGGTCGGGATGGAGGACGAACGCGTCGTACGGCTCGTCTCTATCGGGACGCCGGTCGAGAAATACCTCGATTACGATTTTCTGGCCGCGGTCAAAAAGCCGATCCTGTTCGTGCACGGCGACGAGGATGAGTTTTGCTCGGTGGCGGCCCTGCGCACGCTGACCGACCGCATACCGCACGCCGAGGTCGTGATCTTTGAACGATGCGGGCACTTTTTCGATCACCATCTGAATGAACTGCGTGAGACGATTCGCGATTGGGTTTTAAAGAATCAGTAATTAGCTTTTTTTGCGTCTTCTTAAACACAGAGTGCACTGAGGGAAGAACACAGAGGACACAAAGTAAATAACTACATGCACGAAAACGAACTTGCAACGAAGGTGATCGGTTTTTCGATCGATATTCATAGGACGCTCGGGCCCGGACTCCTCGAAAATGCTTATGAAGAATGTCTTTTTTACAAGCTAGGAATTAACGGTTTTCGGGTAGAAAAGCAGAAAGCGATGCCGCTTGTATTTGAAGGTGTGAAGCTCGACGCCGGATATAGGATCGATCTTCTGGTTGAGAACAAACTGGTTGTCGAAGTGAAAAGCGTCGACGCCATTCACCCGATACATCTTGCGCAGACCCTGACTTATTTAAGACTAGGCGACTTTAGACTCGGGTTATTGATAAACTTTAATGTCGAGTTGCTTCGAGACGGGATCAAGCGGGTGATCAACGGTCAGCTTTGAGGACTCTGTGAGACCTTTGTAAGCTCTGTGTTAAGACAAGCGTTAAACACAAAGTACACGGAGAGAAAACCACAAAGGGCACGAAGACACAAAAATAGGAATGGAAGAATCAGTAATAAGAGATGCGGCGATACGCCTGACGATGATGCCGCGGGACACGAATGCGCACGGCACGGTTTTCGGCGGCATTATTTTGAGTTATATCGACGTCGCCGGCGGCGTCGAAGCCGTTCGGCATACTAAGCACGACCGGTTTGTGACCGTCGCGATGAAAGAGGTCATCTTTCACGAACCGGTTTTCATGGGCGACCTCGTGAGCTTTTACGCGGAGACGATCAAGGTCGGTTCGACGTCGATCACGATACACGTGGTCGTCGAGGCAGAGCGTTTCGGCAGCCAGGGACAAAAGGTGAAGGTCACCGAGGCAGAGGTCGTTTACGTGGCGATCAACCAATACCGTGAAAAGGTGAAGATCGGAAAATAGTTGCAGGTAGTTGCAGAGTTTCAGGAAGTAGCAGGCAGTTTTTTTGTGTCACTATGGCGAAGTTCTCAAAGTTTGAGGAAATTCAGGCTTGGCAAAAAGCTTATGAAGTGACTTTGCTCGTATACAAACT
>CAYTDJ010000299.1:0-4110 GCA_964436265.1 uncultured Chloracidobacterium sp.
ATACGGTTATGACGGGCTGGTTGTGGCGACGCTCATCGCCGGCGTGATGCTCGTGATCATGGGCCTCGCCCGAATGGGAGCGCTGCTCAAATTCGTTCCCTATCCCGTGATCGTCGGTTTTACATCCGGTATCGCCTTGATCATCTTTTCCTCTCAGGTCAACGATTTTCTCGGCCTGAAGATCGAAAAAGTGCCCGCTGATTTCGTTGAGAAGTGGATAGAATACGCGCGGCACATATCCCACATCGATCCATACACGGTCGGCGTCGGGCTCGCGTCGCTTCTCATAATCGTGCTTTGGCCGCGCGTAACGCACCGCATTCCGGGCCAGTTGATCGCGATCCTGGCGGCGACCTTCGCGGTTCAATATTTTCAGATCCCGGTCGATACTATCCAATCCCGTTTCGGCGGAATGCCGACCGGGCTTCCTTCGCCGCAGCTGCCGGCCATTACCTGGACGAGCTTTCAACAATTATTTTCGCCGGCGATAACGATAGCGATCCTTGCCGCACTTGAATCGCTGCTCTCGTCCGTCGTGGCCGACGGCATGACAGGTACTCGACATCGTTCGAACATGGAATTGATCGGCCAGGGTGCGGGAAACATTGCGTCGGCCATTTTCGGCGGCATTCCGGCCACCGGGGCGATCGCCCGCACGGCTACTAATATCAAGAGCGGCGGCAAAACGCCGTTCGCCGCGATCATTCACGCGGTCTTTCTGCTTCTCGTTCTTCTTTTCATCGGGAAATGGGCGGCGATGATCCCGATGGCAACCCTCGCCGCGGTCCTTATCGTCGTCGCCTACAACATGAGCGAATGGCGCGAGTTTCAGCACCTGTTGAAAAGCCCGCGGGGCGATATCGCGGTATTGCTGGCGACGTTTTTGCTAACAGTCTTTATCGAGCTTACAGTCGCCATTCAAGTCGGCATCTTGCTGGCCGCGTTCCTCTTCCTGCAGAAGATGTCGAAGGAGGCTCATGTCGATGTTGTCACCGACACGCTTGAGGAAGACGAAGAGTTCAAGGGCCGTGATATGTCGAAGATCGACATTCCAAAAGGCGTCGAGGTTTTTGAGGTTTACGGTTCACTGTTCTTTGGTGCGGTCAGTCAATTCAAAGAATCTATCCGCGTTGTTTCAAAGAAGCCCGCCGTGATCATCCTGCGTATGCGGCAGGTTCCCAGCATAGATGCGAGCGGCATCCATATTCTCGAAGAATTGGTGAAAGAATCTCACTCCGGCGGCTGCATCATAGTGTTTTCAGCCGTTTCGCGGTCGGTCTATCGGGTGATGAGAAAGTCCGGTTTTGTTGACCTCGTTGACCGCAACAATTTCGCTCCCGACTTATTTGCCGCGCTCGAGATCGCCAAGAAACACATCGAGTCACCCGAGCCTGATAACTCAGAGGCTCACAAGTGAAAAAGGCAGGCCTTTACGGCCTGCCTCGAGGATCAACAAGTATACAGTTCTAGAACCGATAATTCACGCCGAAGCGGAAGTTGTGGTTCTGCATTTTCACCGAATGCGTAAATACATTTACCGGCCAGGTCTGAGTGCCGATAACGCCGTTTAGCACTTCACCCCCGCCACCCTGCGAAGTCAGATTGCTGCTGGTCACCGTTTCCTTGCCGAAATCGCTGAACAGGTATTCACCTTTTACCGAGAATCGCTTTGAGACTTTCACTTCAACGCCGCCGCCGAGAGCATAACCCGCCTTTGTCTTATCGATCTCGGCCGATTCGACCGCCGATGCATATGTGTCTGTGAACGAAGCCGAGTACTTGACGTTGGTTACCGCAAGGCCGCCGGTCCCGTAAATAAGTGCCTTGCCGGCAGTTACGCCAACGCGCGGCCGGGCCGTAAACAGCCAGTCGGACTTAACTTCCTGGTTGATCGTGTAGGCTGTCGGCGAACAGCAAGGGTACTGACGTGTTACCGTGAAACCCTTTGAAACCTGCTGGGCTCCAAAATCTGCTTCGGCACCGACTACGATGCGGCCAAACTGTTTGTTGTAGCCAAACTGGCCGCCACCCGTAAACCGGTTGCCTGACACGCGGCGAGTTCCATCGGCATTTATTGCCGTGACGCTCGAATTTGCGAAGTATCCGGCATCTGAGTAAACCGTTGAGGTCGACAGGGTCGGACGCGAATGCGTTACGCCTACATATCCGCCGGCATAAACGCCGGTCCAATCATCGCCCGTATTTTGCGCGAATGCCGCTGCTGTTCCTAATAGCACGAATGCGAGCGCCAGAAATCTTGACGCTAATGATCTGGTAAGTTTACTTCTCATAATTTTATTTCCATCCCTCGGGCCACGCGGGTAAGGGAGCAATGGCCTTCAAAAAGGTCATGCGGCCCAAAGTAGTTTTTATTGACCATTGCTCCTTAGTAATGCGAAAGAACAAAACACGTGACGGGAAGCGAGATCACCTTTTGCCGAATCGCCGGATCGGCCGATGTCCCATCAAAACTACTACGCGGATGAATCGTCAGGAAAGTATCAACACTCCGAGAGAAAAGTTATAATTTCAACGAAAGCGATGGGATCAAGATTCATTACGGACTATCATCGAGACGCTTTGAATTCGTTTCGTAACTATAAGAAACTCGCCGAGCGCGCGATCGAGCAGGTGAGCGAAGAGGAATTTTTTGCGGTGATCGACGCTGAGGCCAATTCGATAGCGGTGATCGTCAAGCATATCGCCGGAAATTTGCATTCGCGTTGGCGCGACTTTCTGACGACCGACGGAGAAAAGGCAGACCGTAACCGTGATGCCGAGTTTGAAATGATCGAAGATTCGCGCGAATCGCTGATGGAGTTTTGGGAAATCGGCTGGCAAACACTCTTCGACAACATCGAACCGCTTACCGAGGAAGATTTCTCTAAAACGATAACGATACGCGGCGAACCGCATTCGGTGGTCGAGGCCATCAACCGGCAATTAACGCATTACAGCTACCACATCGGCCAGATCGTTTTCCTCGCGAAACACCTCAGATCCACGGAGTGGAAAACACTGAGCGTGCCGAAAAACCGTTCTGCGGAGTTTAATAAGTTCCTGGCTCAGAAACAGTCGGAAGGCATTACCAAGACCAACCGTATGGATGCAGCGATCGAGTTCACAAAGAAAAGCTGACGGCCATCGGCGAACAGCCGTCAGCTAATTTCCTGATCCAGTCCATCCCTACCAGATCCTGACCCGACTGATCACCTGTACTCGCGTTCGGCCGTTCGGAAGATAAGTGATCCTGTAAGTCTCTCTATATCGGCGAAAGCCGATGCGGACGATCCGTGTCCTGATCACCGAATATGGCCGCCGATTCCAACGGCGGTTCCGCTGAGCAGGGCCGATGTACTCAACTCGCTGCGCGACCGCGTTGGCCAACTCCGATTTCGCTTGTATAGACGGCGTCAAGGCCATCAGGGAACCTAAGATGATCGTAAATATCAATGCTCGCTTCATTTTCAAACCTCCTTGGTCTCGTTTTTGAAATTTTTCCATTATTCACCGCAACGTTGGCAATAATGTATGGAAACCGATCGTTTCCATCCTAAATGGAGAGCTACTGTGTTAGACGCAATGACCGTGCCGATAGCCCGAATATTGTGCTAATCTAAGTGTTCGCGTTTCTTTATGAAGGCCATCTCGATCCTCGGCTCCACCGGCTCTATCGGCTGCAATACCCTGAAAGTAGTTGAGCATCTCGGCGATCTTCGTGTCGTTGCAATGGCCGCCGGGCGAAACATGTCAGTGTTCGCCGAGCAGGTCGCGAGGTTCAAACCTGAATTGGTTTCGGTCGACACTGAGGAACATGCAGATGAACTGATGCGCCTTCTTTCTGCCGGCGCAATTGGCGCAGAGGGCGCACCAAAGATCGAATTTGGCTCGAGTGGACTCGTGGCCGTCGCGACACATCCCGAGGCCGAGACCGTCGTTTCTGCAACTGTTGGGGCCGTTGGATTTATACCGACATTGAGAGCGATCGAAGCGGGCAAACGAATTGCTCTCGCGAACAAAGAAACGCTCGTTATGGCGGGCGACTTGATGACATCAGCGGCCGCGAGGTCCGGTGCTGAAATATTGCCCGTCGATAGCGAACACAACGCG
>CAYTDJ010000300.1:0-4106 GCA_964436265.1 uncultured Chloracidobacterium sp.
CGACTTGGATCTTGTGTCTACTCGTGGATCAAAAGGCTGCTAATGTTCGAAACACCGCCCATTTTTTCCATTTCTTCCTTCGCCATCGTCGTCGTGTTCTGAATGCCGGCAAGACGTAATCGAAATTCGTCCGGATTCGTCGCACCTCGGAGCGCCTCGTCAAGGCCGATAAGCCCTGACTGGTAAAGGTAAAACAGTGACTGATCGAACGTTTGCATACCGTATTGAGAAGTACCAGCCGCGATCACGTCGCGGATCGAGGCGGTCTTATCTTCGTGGAGTATGTAGTCACGGATCAACGGCGTCGATATCATCACTTCAACGGCCGGAACCCGGCCTTTTCCGTTGACCGATTTGATCAACCGCTGGGAAACTACCGCTTTCAAGAGGCCGGCCAACTGGATACGGATCGACTTTTGTTGATACGGCGGAAATGCTGATAGTATTCGGGTTAGCGTTTCAGCGGCGTCCAGTGTGTGAAGCGTAGAAAGTACAAGATGTCCAGTTTCCGCCGCGACCAAAGCCGTTTCGATGGTTTCGAGATCGCGCATTTCACCGACCAGGATGACGTCCGGATCCTGTCGAAGACTGCCACGAAGGGCCTCGGCGAAAGAACGTGTGTCAACGTCGACCTCACGTTGAGTGACAAAGGATTCCTTATCCTTGTGCAGAAATTCGATCGGGTCCTCGATCGTGACTATGTGGCAGTTTCGTTTCTGATTTATATGATCGACGATGGCGGCCAGGGTGGTGGACTTTCCGGACCCTGTTGTACCGGTAACAAGTATCAGACCTCGATTTTCCTCAGAAACGGTATTTAGTACGGGAGGAAGTCCGAGTTCGCTGAAATTTCGAATGTGATCAGAAATGACGCGGGCCACTATTCCGATGGAGTTACGCTGCTGGAATATGTTGACGCGAAATCGGCCGAGACCACTGACACCGTACCCGAGGTCAACCTCAAACACTTCCTTGAAGTGCTGTTTCTGTCGGTTCGACATCATCGAGAACGCCATCTCCAGCGTTTCATCCTGATTGAGCTTAGAAACACCCGTAAGCGGTTTAAGTTCACCATTTACCCGAATTACGGGTGTCGAGCCGGCGCGCAGATGGAGATCGGATGCTCCGAAGCTCATCGCCATGCGCAAAAGGTCATCGATTCTGTTAAGCATAGGTGGGTAGGGAAGTTGGGCAAACGAATTGCAGATCCGGGGCAGTTCAACATTAACGGCTTCTTGAACCAGGCAAGTGCGATAGGAGTGCCGTCGGTTCGAGTTTAACCTGTTTGAACGCCGATGGTCAATGATTTTCTATTCCGGTACTTTGTATCTTAACTCGTTGCGTCCTGGTATATTCGACACGAATTATCCAACAGCGTAGAATCAAGCTGAATTCAAATGAGTACAAAACCCAAGATCAGTTCCATTCTTCCGGAACGGGCGATTCCCGGAGCGCAGATCGAAATTTTGGTTTCGAACTTAATGACTGCGGGCGATTCAATTCCAAAAGTTTTTGCGAACGGTATCGAATGCAGGGTCACAGCAATGTCATCCAAGCGGATACTGGCCAATCTCCCCAAAATTGACGATTCGAGTGCGGTGATCCAGATCGAAACGCATTCCGGAGAGACCAATGGTTTTGTGATCACATTGGGAAAAGAGATCGCAAATGAAATGCATATCGTCGCCAATCCTGCGATCGACCCGAGCGATGACGCAATGATCCTCACTCGTTCCGGATCGCGCGGCCAGCAGCTCGCAAACACGATCTTTCGGCTTGAAACCGACGGCTATTTGGACGAACTGCCGGTCCAGGTATTAAATCCGACGGGGATAGCGTTTGGCCCATCGGGCGGTATGTTCGTAACGAATAGGGCCGAAGGAACAGTTTTGCGGATCGAACGCGGTGAAGAAGCGGTGGTTGTCGCCACTGATCTTGGGGTAGCTACCGGGATCGCATTTGACCGTGTTGGGATGATGTATGTCGGGGATCGTTCGGGCACGATCTATCGGGTTTCGGAGATGGGAGATGCCGAAACCTTCGCAACACTTGAACCGTCGGTCGCAGCCTACCATTTAGCGTTTGGACCGGACGGCCGACTCTACGTTTCCTCACCAGGGTTTGCGAGCCACGATGCGATTTATACCATCGACAGTAACGGCTCAGTTGAAAGATACGTGCGGGGACTTGGCAGGCCTCAGGGGCTTGCGTTCGACCGAGAAGGGAATCTTTATGTGGCCGCATGTCATAAAGGCCGTCACGGTGTTGTCCGAATTGACGTCATATCACATACGATCGAACAGTTCGTCGCCGGAAACAACTTGGTCGGGCTCTGCTTTACCCGAAACGGCGAAATGGTTTTGGCGACAAATGATTCGGCGTATTCGCTTAACCTCGGCATATATGGAACCCTGCTTGGAAACTGATCTAGCTTCCCTCAAATCCAGGTATAAGATGAGATGTTTATTATTCCTGATCCCAACCTTCCTTCTATTCTCAGCGTGTCAAAGCGGAATTCCCCTTCGCACCGAAGTCGATCCGACCGAACCCATCAAAGGGCCGGGAGAACTCGTTTTCAAAGAAGACGAGGAATTGCAGCAAAACATCGCGTCCATAGCTTCTGACGCCAAGGGGCAGGTCGGCGTATTCGCCTTACTTATCGAGGAAGAGCGATCGGTTTCGCTGAATGGAAGCGATCATTTTGCCCTTCAAAGTGTGGTTAAATTACCCGTTACGATGGCTGTGATAGAGCGGGTTGAAAGTGGAGACCTAAAGCTCGATGACCCGATCAAGTTCACGAAAGACGATCTTGTAAACCGGAATCAGCATTCGCCTTTGAGAGACCGATATCCGGCTGGCGGATCTATGACGGTGAGGGAATTGATAAGCTTTGCACTCACGGAAAGTGATGGGACCGCATGTGACATTCTAACGCGAGTCCTGGGTGGTCCCGGTGCCCTCCAGTCTTTTGTCGATGGCCTCGGTATCGAGGATATTCATCCGCCAAGGACGCACAAGGAATTTGGAAAGGTGTGGGAACTCCAATATGAGAATTGGGCCACGCCTGAGGCGACAGTCAGTTTGCTTGAGATCTTGTTCAAGAAGGCGTATCCAAGTGGAAACTTTCCACCTGCACTCGGGGACGTTGTGACGGAGAGCCGAATAATTGTCGAGGACATGGCGGCGTCGAAACCGGGTCCCGATCGCCTAAAAGGCCTGCTTCCGCCGGGTACTCCCGTTGCCCACAAGACAGGTACCGGAGGTACTCGTGATGGAGTCACTTCGGCGACCAATGATGTTGGAATCATCACGATGCCAGACGGCCGTCATGTTGCGATCGCTGTGTTTGTTGGTGATTCGGCCGCCGATCTTAGGACCCGGGAGGGTGTGATCGCCCGCATTGCGAAAGCAGTTTGGGACACCTGGTCCGTCTCCAAAAGTGGCAGTTAGTACCATTTCGTTACCTGTCCCGCACGAATTGGTATCGAAAGGTCAAACAGGTTTTGAGCAATGCCAACAAATATCGACTGTCTTTTCGGTGGCACAATGGTTGCTTTTGAAAAATGCGGAGGAATATTTTCATGAGCAAGAATAGATGGATGATGGCCATTAAAGGCTCAGCTATTATTACGGCGGCAGCTTTTCTTTTCGTTCTGGCCGCTAGCATCGACGCAAATGCGCAGGGACGCGGACGCGGTAACGGACGGGATCGTGATGACGATCGAAACGGCGGCTACTCGACGATCTGGCGTGATCGTGACCGTGACGACGACCGTTACAACGGACGCGACCGCCGAGGCAATCAGAGCCTCAGATTTGCCTACGATCGCGGTTACAAAGAAGGCAAGAAGGACGGAAAAAGAGCTGCTCGAAACGGCGGATACGGAAACAACGGCGGCTATGGGAATTATGGCGGCAATAACCGCGGCTGGGGTAATGACTACCGATGGCAGCAGGCATATCGTGAGGGATATCGCGATGGTTTCCGTGAAGGCTACTATCAGAACCGACGAAACGGCCGATATGGAAATAACGGCGGATATCGGAACAGGTCGATCTTCGGACTTCCGCTACCGTTCTAGGTAACTGAGGAGTATCTGACGTTA
>CAYTDJ010000301.1:0-4105 GCA_964436265.1 uncultured Chloracidobacterium sp.
CACGTCTCAAGTAACCCGATCAGCAAGTATTCCCTTATTAGCTTGATCAATGAACGACTCGGACTTGGAATAGAGATCGAACCATATGAAGATCTCAGGCTTGATCGTTCACTGGACTCTTCGCTGTTCCGGAATGCAACCGGCATTAAGCCGTCGGAATGGCCTGAGATGATCGATCGAATGTGTTCAGATCTTTCTGTTGCTTGACCCATGGAGAAACCAAACCTCTTTAAAGACAAACGTATCTTAGTGACCGGCGGAACGGGATCGCTCGGGAAAACCCTTGTCAAAAGATTGCTCACCGGTGAATTCGGCTTGCCGGCAGGAATTGTCGTGTTTTCCCGCGATGAAGCGAAGCAGCATCAGATGAGGCTGGACTATCTTCACCGATCGGCTGCAACTGACGAGGTCATTTACCAGAACTCACAGGATAGATTGACGTTTCGGATCGGGGATGTTCGCGATTACGGTGCAGTAAACGCGGCAATACGGAACACCGATATTGTATTTCATGCGGCGGCATTGAAACAGGTTCCCTCCTGCGAATACCATCCGTACGAGGCCGTTCTGACGAATATTGTCGGTGCCCAGAATGTCGTAAGGTCTATTTCAGAGAACGGATACCCGGTCGAGACCGTGGTGGGTATTTCGACCGATAAGGCCTGTAAGCCGATAAATGTCATGGGAATGACAAAGGCCCTCCAGGAGAGGGTTTTCATTGAGGCAAACCGAACGTGCCAAGGGACGCGGTTCATATGTGTCAGATATGGCAATGTGATCGCATCGAGAGGTTCGATCGTACCCTTGTTCATGGAACAGGTCCGCAACGGGTCGCCCCTCACAGTGACCCTTCCAGAGATGACTCGATTTCTATTGAGTCTCGATCGGGCTGTCGATACAGTATTTGCAGCTGTTCAGGGAGCAAAAAGGGGTGAAACCTATGTACCCAAGGTCCCTTCAGCTAACATCGTCGACCTTGCGAAGGCGGTGATAGGAGATTCCGGCCTGCCGATCGAGTTCACCGGGATCCGGCCGGGTGAGAAGGTACATGAGATCATGGTCTCTGAAGAGGAATGTTTTCGCACTGTGGACGCCGGCGACTATTATTCGATCCTTCCTATGCTTCCCGAGCTTCGTGATGGTAGCGAACCGATACTGGCCCTGGACTCTGAATACTCGTCAAAGGATAACAATGTATCGATCAATGAACTACGCTCACTGCTCGCGTCGGCGAATAACGAGATACAGAGTTTTATGGAGGCGAATATTTAGGCAGCGGCATCAGAATTATGCGATTAATGACCATCTTTGGCACTCGTCCGGAACTGATACGGCTTAGCCTTATCCTCTCTCAGCTTGATCGGTATTGCGAACATATCACGGTGCACACGGGTCAGAACTTTCAGGCTAGTTTGAGCGACGTATTCATATCGGAACTTGGGATCAGAACTCCCGACGTGCACCTTGGTATCAAAGCAAGCAGCTTTGCCGATCAAGCGGCTCAGATCCTGATCGGAGTGGACCGTGAACTTGAAATGCATCAACCGGACAAGGTGTTGATCTTGGGCGACACGAATAGTGCTCTTTCTGCGATCGTATGTGCCCGCCGCGGCATACCGGTTTTTCATCTGGAGGCAGGAAATCGTTGTTACGATAATCGGGTCCCTGAGGAAGTAAATCGAAGGATCATTGATCATTCAAGCGATGTCCTAATGCCCTATACGGAGCGCAGCAAAGAGAATCTGTTGGCAGAAGGAATTGATCGGGATCGGATCTACGTGGTCGGTAATCCGATATACGAAGTTCTGAAGACGTTTGAGACTCAGATCGACGAAAGAGCGATCCTCTCGGAGTTAGGTGTTTCTAATGGAAGCTACTTTTTGGTCACTCTGCACAGGGCCGAAAACGTAGATGACCCGGCACGTTTATCAAAGTTCATCGAAGGCCTGAAGCTGGTCAGCGACAAGTTTGAAAAAGATGTTCTCGTCAGCGTTCATCCCCGGACGGCCGACAAGCTATCTCGATTTGGAATTGGTGTTGACGGAACCAATATCAGACTACTGGAACCGTTCGGTTTTTTTGATTTTGTGAAACTAGAAAAGAATTCGTTTGGGGTCTTAACCGATAGCGGGACCGTACAGGAAGAATGTGCGATCTTTGGAGTTCCGAACGTTACGCTTCGCGATGTTACTGAACGTCCGGAAACGATCGAGTGCGGAAGCAACGTCATCGCGGGAGCCGAACCTGAGTCTATCCTACGATCTGTTACGCTGGCTGTTGAACAAGCTTCTGTTTGGCGACCACCAAACGAATACCTGACGCCAAATTGCTCACAGATTGTCTCGAAAGTCGTGCTTGGATACACAAGCCTTCGGCAACACCATTAGTTCTCCTCTTATTAGTTCTCCTCTTGTCTACATCAAATGAGGCCCCGAATACTGATCTTTTGCGAACATTACCTGCCAGGAAACAAAAGCGGCGGGGGAATGTGGACTGTAGTGAATCTGGTTGATCGATTTTCGGATCAATACGATTTCTTTGTGATCACTCGCAATCATGACGGAAAAGCAGACTCCAAGCCATATTCAACTGTTCAAACCGGATCATGGAATACAGTTCGTGGGCACCAAGTCTATTATGTCGATCCCAGACATTATGGAGTTGCTACCGCCTCTGTTCTTTTCCGCGAAGTAGGTCCGCAAATGGTTTTTCTGAACAGCGCGTTCAGTCTTACAGGTAGGATGTTTCTTGAGGCACGAAGGAAACATAGGATACCTGAGGTCCCGGTGGTCCTCGCTCCTTGCGGTGAAGTCTCCGATGGATGTATGTCCATAAAGCCTTTGAAGAAGCTTTTATTCGTGAAATACGCCAATCTTTTCGGCCTATACGAAAACGTGATCTGGAAGGCTTCCGCGAAGGAGGAGTTTGACGACATTCGCCGACGGATTGGAGATCGAGCCGAGATAATGACAGCTCCCGATCTGCTGCCTCGATCGATCCTTCCGGATTTCGACCCTTCAATGAAACCGGGCAAATCTCCAGGTCACATTAAATTAGTCACAGTAGCGAGGATAACGCAGAAAAAGAACCTGCTTTATCTTTTGGAACGATTGACGGAACTGGGCGACTACGAGGTCGAACTTGAGGTGATCGGCCCTGTTGAAGATCAACGATATTGGGAAGAATGCCAGTCTTCTATTTACGGGTTGCCCCCAAATATTCGTGTTAATGCGACCGGCAATCTTGAATACTCGGAGGTTCTGGAAAGAATGATAAATAGTCACTTCTTTGTACTGCCTACCCTTCATGAGAATTTTGGCTATGTGTTTGTCGAAGCAATGGCGGCAGGCTGCCCTTTGTTGCTCAGCGAGAATACGATCTGGGAAAACATCAACGAGGCTAATGCCGGCTGTACGATACCATTGGACGACAAGACGGGATGGGAAGCCAAATTAAGACAATTTGCTGAAATGGATCAGGCTGAATTTAGGGAGATGTCTAGTTCGGCTCGAAGGTTCGCGGTCCGTTGGCTTGATTCATCGGTTGATATGATCTCGAATCAGCGCGTCCTTGACAGAGCTCTCGGTGATATTCATTTGGGTCAATAATGGTCGTGAGAAGAATACAAATAAAAAGTTCACGTCAATGAAGTCGCGTCTTTGGGTCATTACCGAATGCTATTATCCGGAGGTTGTATCTACCGGCCAATATCTTACGCAGATCGCCGAGGGACTTTCAGATACCTTCGAAGTAAAGGTGATCTGCGGCCAACCAAATTACCTCTCCAGAGGAACAAAAGCACCGATATTTGAGACAAGAAACGGTGTTGAGATCTTTCGGGTCTGGAGTACGCTTTGGGACAAGAACGTCGTCTTTTATCGACTCGTGAACATGATCAGTCTTGGGATGTCGATGTTCTTTGCTGCGGTACGGAAGTTCAACCGAGGAGACAAAGTACTTGTTGTTTCGGCTCCGCCTAATCTCCCGATTACAACGGCCCTTGCTGCGATGTTACGGGGTTCGACATACACTCCATTGATCCACGATCTTTATCCAGACCAACTGATCGCTCTCGAAACTCTGAGGCCAGGTTCATTCTTCACTT
>CAYTDJ010000302.1:0-4090 GCA_964436265.1 uncultured Chloracidobacterium sp.
CACGAATAGCCGCACAGTATCCAGCTTACGACCCGACCGGGCAAGCTTGCCGGCCGACCGAGATAGGCGTCGCGAAAGTAATCCTGGGTTCCGAAAAAGACCCCGAACGCCGTCCAGGCCGCGAGCAGCAGCATGACGAAATATCTCTTGTCGGTTTGGATTCGGGCTAACACTTTACTCAACTTGATACGCTGCCACGCTTGTTGGCGTTTCAGAACACCAGACTTAGTAGATCTTTACTCGCTCGTCCGCAATGGAAGTCATGGGGTCAGGTCTGCTTTATTGCTTTTCTGATTTATGAATGGAATCGGGCGCTATGTCAAGGAGGCCCGCGGTTGAGGTTGAGGGTGGGTTGTATAATCTCGGAGTGAAACCGGTGTCACTTCTGCGATATTACGATTCTTAAGCGAAGTATGATCCTGCGGGTGGTCCTAGTCCTGCCTGACGATCGATCTCGACAATTGAAAGGCGTACTCTTCTGCGAGGCCGAGCCGTGCAAGCCAATCGGATTGTTCCTGCATCAGCCGCGGCAGGTGGACGACGTCGGACAGGGCGTAGTTGACGAGATCTTCGGTCCAGATGCCGTCCCACCGCCGATTGAATTTTGCACGCTGCGATTTGTCGAGGTCGATCGCGAAATGGCGATAGAGCGTTTCGGCAAGCGATGAAGATTGATTTGCACCTCGCGTGAGAACCTTTTCCGCGATCATCGTGTCGAATACGTTTCGGACCAAGTGGCCGGATGCGGAAAGGAATTCGAGGTCGAACTTCGCATTGTGAAAGATCTTCACTATGCGATCGTCGGTAAGCAGTTCTGCGAAACCGCCCATCGCAATTCCTTCGCTTAGCGGAACCAACACGTTGAATTCACCATCGGAAAACTGAATCGAAAATAGTTTCCCGTGCTTCGGTGACAGGCCCGACGTTTCAGTGTCGCACCCGATCACGGCCGCACCGCTCAGCCGCTCCAACGCAGCCTGGATCTCTTCCTCGGATCGGGTGATAAATACGTCCATTTGCCGTATTCGATTTTCCCGCGAAGTCGCACGAGAAGCAAAGGACCGCGAAAATGTATTATTCTCTATGAAAGAAGTATGTCCACAGTTCTTACAGAAACCGAAATCCGCGTCGTCGGCAGCCTGGTCGAAAAACAGCTCACCACGCCGGAGTATTACCCGCTCACGCTCAACGCCTTGACCGCCGCATGCAACCAGAAAAGCAACCGCGATCCCGTTATGTCGCTGGGCGAGACCGAGATCATGGCCGCCGTTGACCGGCTGCGTGATGAGAACCTTGTGTATCTCTTTTATGGTTCCGGCAGCCGCACGGTGAAGTATAAGCACATGCTGCCGAGCGTTTACGAACTGGACGCGGCAGGAACCGCCGTGATGGCAGTACTGATGCTTCGCGGGCCGCAGACCATCGGCGAGATTCGCGAACGCTCGGGGCGGATGCACGAGTTTGGCGACCTGAACGAGGTCCAGGCGACGCTTGACGATCTTTCACGCCGCGAGGAGCCGCTCATCGTAAAACTCGAACGCCAACCGGGCCAGAAAGAGGCGCGCTATGCACACCTGCTCTCCGGCCCGGTCGATATGGCAAAGCTGGCCGCCGCCGCAGAACGGACTAGTTCCGCCGGCAGCGCATCGAACGATCGTATCGAGAAACTGGAGACGGAGGTCGAACGCCTCAGCAGCGAATTAGCTGAGTTCAAGGCCATGTTTGACGAGTTTCGAAAACAGTTCGATTGAGATCAGGGGAATAAGAAACCGGGTATGTAACTCGAGGTCTAATTGAAAAGCCTCGAAACGATCGTAAATTGCCGCGTAGCAAATGACGTCGGGTTTTGGGCATCTTCTGCTCTGACAGTAACGGCCCATTCCCCTCTCAGCCGCGGACGTCCGTAAACGCGTCCCGTCGTACTCTCCAGCCGTAACCCTTGCGGCAGCGAACCGGAAACGACCGTCCAAACAAAGGTGCCCGTTCCGCCGCCGGCCTGTATTGTTTGCTCATACCATTGCATGCGTCTCGCGGAAGGGAGCGTCGCGGTAGATATCTGCACCGGTGCAACAGCCAGAAATTCAAACGCCCCGATGTCGATCGATCCGCTGAGGGGCCGAGCCTCGCTTGATTGATGCTTGACGTATTGGCGAACGACATTCAGCGATGGGAGTACGTCGGGGTGCAATGTGGTTCCTGCGTCGATCGACGCGGAGCCTTGAACGAGCCCGAAATTTTGACCGGCCGCATCGACGAATCCCGGAGCGGATCCGGTCAGCATCGTCGCTCCACCGGAAACCGATCCTAAAAATCCGCTTCCTTCATGCGAATTTCGCCAGCCCGTTTTCGCCCAGTTGTTGGTCAAAGTCAGTTGACCGGAAACCTCGAGCATAGCCAGGTTTGTACCCGCCGAGGTGTTATAGAAAATGTTATTGCGCGCATCGCTTGATTCGTCGTTAGTTGATAAACGCATCACGACCGTCGTTCCGGCGCGGATCGAATACAGCGTGTTGTTGTAAAGGTAGAGCGTACCTTTTCGATAGTTTGCGGTCGTTCCGCTGTCTCCCCCGTAATGGATCGCCTGGTTGTTGCCGCCGTCTTGTTTTATGAAAACGTTGCCGTAAACAAATGTCTTTCTGTATTCGGCCGCATTTCGTATCTGGACGCTGTCTTCGCCATCCACCAGATCGAGATTTCGATTTCCACCTTCGATCCAGTTATAGCGAACCACAAGGCCTGCTGACCGATCCTTCAAATTTACGCCCGGGGCACCTGAACGGAGAGGTCCGAAGCGGTTGTATTGAAAGGTTATGCCGATCGCCGCGGTGTAGTTGTTATGCTGTAATATGCTGCCCGCGACGCCGTTGCCGTAAATGTAATTCCCCTCGACCAGTATGTTCCGCGACACTTCCGTATCGCTCGACGCTACAAAAAACCCGTTACCGCCGTCAGTGATTATATTGTTCCGAAAAGTCAGGTTTTCGCCCTTCTCGACATAAATAGGCGACGCTGAAGTGGAATAGGTCTGAATGTTCCCCGAGTCGTCGGAAAATTGGTAATTGGGATGAGCCCCTCGTATCTCAAGATTCTCGATCACGATAAATTTGGGCATCGTGTCAGCAGGTACGTTTGCGCCTCCGATCTTGATCGTACCGCGATTCTCACTCCAAAAGTTAAGGTTTAGAGGGGTTACTGCACCGTTTCCATCGATCACTGGCCTTTCACCATTTGGGCCCAAAACGCCTCTGACTGTAATGGGCGAGGCTGCAGTACCTTGGCGGCAAATGACCCATTTTTCTTTGTAAGGAGTGGAGCGCCAATGGATCAGCACGGTATCACCCGGCTGCAGTGTTGCCCACGGAACTTCGGCGATGGTGTCCAAGGGCGTGCCTTCTTTCACCTCATACACCGCAGCAAATGAAACTGACGACAAGATGCAAAAGCAAAGTGCGGAGAGAATTACATTTTTCATTGCTTATTACTTTCGAGGGCAGATCTCGCCGAAGTCGATGAGGGTACTTCTATAATAAACAGATTTCAAATGCCGGTTGAATTCCCGTTTCCAAAATAAAAAGACCGGACTAACGCCGGCCTTTTGTATTCTCATCTAACTAGCCCTTTAATTGCGGCGTCGAACACCGATCTTCATCTGGACGAGTTCCTCCATGGAGATATTTGGTTCCGATGCTCGTGCCTGACGGATGTAGTCGGCGTCGATCTTGAAGATACGGGCCTTGACTATGTCCTCGGCATCCATCTTGTCGAGGCCCGCGGCACGCAGGTCGTTCAGGAATTCGGGCGTTACCTTGAAGATGCGGAACTTAACCAACCCTTCGAACCCCTGATCGGCAAAGCCCATTTCCTTTACCTGGCGAACGTAGTCAGCATCGATCTTAAAGATACGCGCCTTTACGAGGTCTTCCATGCTCAGGTTCGGAAAACCTGTGGCTTTCATCTCGGCCATGAATTTTCCGTCGATCTTGAAGATCGCCGCTTTGAACAGATCGTCAATATCCAGATCGCCCAAATTGACCGACTTCAGATCGTCTGCAATCAAGGTGCTAACGTCGAGGGTAGCCGCTACGCAAAG
>CAYTDJ010000303.1:0-4063 GCA_964436265.1 uncultured Chloracidobacterium sp.
CGTTATGGCTTGTTGGCGAACTCTGGAAACGGCTTCGAGGCGTTGACGCCATGGGCCTTGGCGACGTCAAAATGATGCTCGGTGTCGGTGCTCTATTAGGTTGGCGTCTTTCATTTCTTGCGATCTTTTTTGGGGCGTTCGCAGGTGCATTGATCGGATCGATCGTTATTGCCCGCCAGAAGGACAAGGATATGCAGTCTCAGATCCCATTCGGCATATTCCTTGGGATAGGTTCCGTTCTAGCATTCGTATTCGGTGAGAGGCTTATCGGTTGGTATGTCAACAATTTTCTGAACTAGATCATGATGCCGACTTAGCCGAACTCTCCAAGCATTTTACAGAGCAAAATACAGAAGTGCCGCCTAATGTGATAGCTTGTGATTCAGGTATCCAAGTACCACATTTGCCACAGTTTACAAGGTTGCCTGTAGTGTCTTGTTTTTCCGGACGTGCTGTTATGTTCTGAGGATGGCGTGTTTGCAGGGACCTGACCACCCGCCAGAATTCCAATAAGGCTCTGATCCTGCTGCGGTATCGAAACGCGGTTAAGGCGAATAATCCGAGAATAATAAGTAATATGAAAAGGGCCTCTTTCATTGGGCAGATCGTTCTGACCCAGGCCGAAGCGCAGGATTCTGCGGATTTATGACACGTAAGGATTCCCGATAGGAAGAAGCGTCCCGTCCCAGTGCATCAAGTGAACGGATCATAAATCCCAGTGTCTTTTCATGCGTTTTATCGATCGCGAGCGACTTTTCGAATTCGGCCACGGCATCTGAGTATCTCGGAGGCTGTTCGAGAAAGAATGTGAGTCCCACGTCTGTCCTGACATCAACATCCTTTGGATTTTTGATCAGTGCCTTTGAGTAAAACTCACGGGCCTTTTCAAAACTCACGTTATTTTTTCCATAATACCCTACGTCAAAAAATGCGTTACCGATCCCGATCAATACATCGAGATCCTCGCCGTTCAATTTATAGGCCCGATCAAGGATCGGTATTGATCTTTCGATAATAGCCTTGTCTTCTTTCATCGCCCCATAACGGTACAGTGCTAGTCCGAGTTCTTTTTGAAATGCGAAGTTGCCTGCGTTTTGCTGGGCTTCGCTGATCTTTGCTTCGATCTCGTCGTTGGTCAGAGTGAGATCTTGCTCCGCTGGATTGGAGGAAGCAGTAGCCTGCCCGGCTGTACTACTTGTGGGCGACGGTGTAGTCACCTGAGTTCGATTCAGGGTATTTGCAAACCAAAATCCTGCTGCGAAAGCTACAAACGCAACAAGCAGTGCGACCCAGATAGAGACCTGTTTCATTGGAAACGATGTTAACAAATCATCGCGGCAAACAGAAAAATGCCGTCCCGTTTGACGAGACGGCATTACAGCCGAGGGGAATCATTTCTTCGACCCAGACGGGGGGATGTATGGGAGATCTTCTGCTCTCCGTCGCTCCGGCGGGTCTGTCGCACGGCGACGAGGAATGGACTCAGGTGAATTTCGCCGATCAACACTTCCGGCGGGCAAACCCTTACCGTGAACCGCTTCAACCAAAATACGTGTTATCTCCTGGGACAGAGTGCGATGTTCGAGGGCGGCACGTCTGCGCAACGATTCCTTTAATTCATTGGGCACATAGGCACCAATAAAAACGCCTTTCCTATTCGCCATATTTTCGTGTGAGCTCCTGAAAAAAGTCGAAAAAACGCCGGGTGCAAGGGTACAAGCCGATAAGCCGAATTTTGTTCCCGCAAATTGCGGGCGACGATCATTCATCTAGGCCGGCGGTTACCCGTCGGCTCGAGCGACCTACCCGGAACCACCGTGCTGCTTTCACAGCACTTTGAGCGGGCCGCTCAAAAAGTGTTTCCCTATTTGGTCTTGCACCACGAGGAGTTTACCTGGCCGAACACGTTACCGCCTTCGCCGGTGAGCTCTTACCTCACCATTTCACCCTTTGCCTTTTGCAAGGCAGGTTTGCTTTCTGTTGCACTTGTCGTCACCGAACTTAACCGGTGCCCGGATGTTATCCGGCTCGCTGCCCTATGGTGTTCGGACTTTCCTCTCTTCATCTAAGAACAGCGATCGTCCGGCCCGCTCCCTTGCACGGCTCGTGAAGTATAACAAAAAATGTTGAACATTAAAACAATGTTGACAGTAAAATACTCATCGTTTGCGACCCAGAAGAGTCTCGCCGGAGAGCAAGTGCGACCAATGGCCGCCTACGAATCTCTCTACGGAATCTTCGACCTCGTCAGCTGTCCTAGATTTCAGAATAAGGTCAATCAATTCTTTCGTCTCCTCATATGCGATTCCCGAGATCACGCGGCGAACCCGCATGATCGTGTTTACGTTCATGCTTAATTCGGTCGCGCCGAGACCGATCAATATAGGCACATAAAACGGTGATCCTGCCATTTCACCGCAAACGACCAGAGGTTTTTCAGCCTTGTTCGCCGCGTCGATCACGATCTTCAGAGAGGTCATGACAGCCGGATGCAAAGTGCGGAACCAACCGGCTACGGACTCATTGTCCCGATCGACCGCCAGTAGATATTGGACAAGGTCATTTGTTCCCAGGCAAAGACAATCAACCTCTTCAAGTATTCTATCGATCGTCAAAACTGCTGCAGGAACTTCTATCATCGCACCAAGACGCGGCGACCCGATCGGTACGTTTCTCGCCTTCAATACTGCAGATTCACGCTCTATCACTTCCCTTACAGATCGAAGCTCGTCGGGTCCCGAGACCATCGGAAGGATAATATCGATGTTTCGTCGATACGATGCTTGAAGAAGTGCCCGTATCTGGGTGCGTAGATGTCTGGGAATCGCCAGACTTAATCGCACCGCCCTCAGGCCGAGCGCCGGATTCTTCTCCTTTCTTCCGGAAGAATCGATCATTTGATCGATCCCAATGTCGAAGGTGCGAATCCTTGCCCGCTCCGGGCCGGCGTTTTCAGCGATCTCTGAGTACGCCTTTTGTTGCTCTGATTCAGTAGGATACCCCTTAAAACGATTGAACAAATACTCAGAACGATATAGTCCGATCCCTTTGGCTCCCAGCCGTTTGGCACGCTGGAAGCTGGAAGGTATATCGAAATTTGCCCGGATGGTTATCTCGCGGCCGTCCAAGGTCTTGATCGGATCATCACTTGGAATGTCGACTGCTTGGTTGCTTTCATAGAACCTCGCCGCCCGTGCGCGATACTTTTCAAGTGTCTTCTGACCCGGATTTACGATCACCTTGCCCTGGTATCCGTCAATTACGACGACGTCGCCGGGCTTTAGCTTCCGCATCAATTTCTTAATACCCGTTACGGCCGGTATTTCAAGTTCGCGCGCAAGAATAAATGTATGGGAGGTCCACCCGCCCGTTTCGGTGATCACTGCCTTTGGATGCCGAACCGAGAGTTCCGCTAGGGTAGAAGGCCGAAGTTCTTTGGCCGTGATTATCGAATCTTCCGCTAATCGGATCGGATGTTTACCGCCGCCGAGAGCGCTTTGAAGCTGGTCGGCAATATCTTCAACGTCGATGTATCTATCCCGAAAATGTTCGTCGGGAATCGCGCGATATTTCGCAATATACTCGTCGGTAACCACCTTTACGGCCCATTCTGCATTTACCAGATCGTTTTCAATGACGGATTCGATCCGTTCCTTAAGTGTAGAGTCTTCGAGGATCGCCCGATGAAGATCAAAAATGCTGAACGATGTGTTGGACCTTGCTCCATTACTACCACTCACCTTCCTAAGTCGACGACATGCCAGGTCGTGAGCAATTCTAAATCGATCGATCTCGTTTGGGATCGACTCCTTGATTATTTCGGTACGGAAGTATTGACGATTTTCGCCGTAAAGACACACCACTTTCCCGATCGCCACGCCGCGGGAAACAGGGCGTCCATCGAGTGACAATTCGGAAGCAGGCGGGGAATTGCGGGTAAGGTCTTTTTCAGTTCCTTTCATCGGTATGATGAGACTTTAATTACCGAAGTTAAAACCACCGCCTCCGCCGCCCTGCGATGGGAAGAATGGTTTAAGCAGCCCGGCAAACGCGGCAAGATTTC
>CAYTDJ010000304.1:0-4059 GCA_964436265.1 uncultured Chloracidobacterium sp.
CAACGAAAAACGCCAACGTAGGCGAAAGCTTTTCGATCGACCATGGAAAGTCGCGCCCGACACCAGCGCAATCGGCTAATAAACACCTGGTAGAATCCGGTATAGAAACACCCGCTAGACCCGCGATGTGCTTAGCCGACCTCCCGACGATCGCGGGATTCAGCGTTCTCTGCGGTGTAACGAGAACTTCCCCAACCAGTTCCACTTCCTTAGCGTTGAGAAAGTGACCACCCTGAAGTCTGAACTGTTCGCGAACCTGACCCGCGACTGATGAATCGACGACGACTGACTGTTCAGAGGCACAAATCGTCCCGTTATCAAAACAGGTACCGGTAAGGATATCCGCGACAGCCTTTTGAATGTTTGCTGAGCTCTCAATGTAAACCGGCACGTTTCCGGGACCTACGCCGAACGCCGGTTTGCCCGACGAGTATGCAGCACGCACAAGCCCTATGCCGCCGGTCGCAAGTATGACCGCCGTCTTCTTGTGCTTCATTAGGGTTTCAGTCCCTTCGATCGATGATGTCTGCAGGCAATGTATTGCTTCGGCGGGCAAACCATTTGCAATACCGGCATCCCGCATGATACGCGTTGTCTCGGCAATACATTTAGCTGCAGAAGGATGGGGTGAGAGTACGATCGAGTTTCGGGATTTGATCGAGATAATGACCTTGAAGATCGCGGTCGAAGTGGGATTTGTTGATGGAATGATTGCGGCTACGACTCCGCGCGGACTTGCTATCTCAACGATGTTCCCGTTCTCGTTAACAACCCCGACCGTTCGCATCGAGCGGAAGTGGTTCCAAACGTCTTCGGCCGCAAATCGGTTCTTTTCTCGTTTGTCCTCAGGTTTGCCGTAACCGGTCTCTTCGTGTGCGAGCTGGCCAAGGCGAGCGGAAGCGGCCAATGCTGCATTTGCCATCGCCTCGCAGATCGAGTCGATCTTTGCCTGATCGAATCCGGACAACAGCAGGAACGCGCGGTGCGCTGCTTCCACACTGTCGCGGGCTTCTTGTTGTGCTACAAGATCCTTATCGCCCATTGCAATAGACGGAAATATGGCGCGGTCACAAGATTTGCCCGCGCCATGTTACTACCTGCTCTTTGTTTTGTTTCCGGTGATGTCGCCGGCGGTGCTGCTTGCATCTCCCGAACCCAGTTGACGTCCACCGCCGCCTTGAAGTGCCTTTTCATCAGGACTTAGTCCTACTTTCCCGCCCTTAGGAAGGATACGTTCCACCTCTCCATGCGGCCTCGGAATAACGTGAACACTGATCAATTCTCCCACCCGGCGTGCGGCAGCAGCCCCGGCATCGGTAGCTGCTTTAACGGCCCCAACGTCACCACGCACAAAGATGGTCATATATCCGGCGCCGATATACTCTTTGCCGATAAGCTCAACATTTGCAGCTTTTACCATGGCATCGGCGGCCTCGACGCCGCCAACGAAGCCTTTTGTTTCGATCATTCCGAGCGCTTCCAAACTCATTTTCAGCTCCTCACTTCTAACAGTTCTTTCGAGATTAAATTCTGATCCGAAGAAGTCTAAACGTATCACGTTAAAAGGAAAAGAATCAAGCCGTAACGGTTTCGGCATAGAAATCGTAATCGATTGACATTGCTTGATTTGCAGGACTATATTGTAAGATTAAGGTCTTTCGCGGTAAGTCATTTGCGGTATTGCCGCATTTCTGAGAAATGTCGTTAACATTAGGAGAAAAATTGCGTGCCGCTCGTGAAGAGCGAGGCATATCGATCAGTGAGGTTGCGGAGCAGACCCGGATCGCGCCCATGTATCTCGAATGCATAGAGAATAACGACTACAAGCCGCTTCCGGGCGGCATTTTCAATAAGGGTTTTGTGAAGTCATATGCTCGTTTTGTGGGTTTTGATGAACATGAAGCGCTCCAGGACTATTCGCGACTCGCTGCTCAAGCCGAGGCGGTCGAAGACGAGAAATACAGGTCATACCGTCCAGAAGTCTTGACAGATGATCAGGCGAGGCCATCGACCATTCCGACAATAATATTCGCAGGAATCATTCTCGCCTTGATGACAGGCGGGATCTTGTTCCTCGTTAACTATATTCAACGGGAGCCGACTCCTGCCGCCGTTCCGAGCAACGCGTCAATAGTATCGAATTCGGGCAATGGCCAACAGGCTGAAGTCCCGCCGTCTCAGCCATCTGTACCAACCATGCAAATGTTGAAGGTCGAGTTTCGTTCGACCTCCGAACCCATATCACTGAGCGCTACAAGTGACGGAAAGTCCAGTGTTAATACCGTAACACCTGGGAGTTCGCTGATATTTGAACCAAAGGAAAGCTTGAAATTGAGCTATTCAAGGTCTCTTGTTTCAACCGCACAGCTCTTCATAAATGGCCGTCAGATCGCCCTACCCTCTGCACCTGCAAATCCTAAGAGAGTAGCGATCGAGATCGAGATCAATCAGGATAATCTGGCACAGATCTGGGAAAGCGGACAGATCCAGTTCGGGGTACCGACAGCTGCAAACGCGAATGTTGGCACGCCGCAGGCGACTCAGTCGTCGCCCACTCCGGCAGCGAATACGCCGGAACCTGCAAACCTGTCTACACCGACACCGAAGCCCGTTGTCCCGACACCGGCTGCCAGTCCTGCCAGAACACCAGCTGCAGCTAACTCGGGGACACCTGCCAGGACACCGGTTCCGAGTGCAAGCAATCGAGCTGCGACGGCACCTAAACCGACGCCGTGATTTGTAGATAGGGGCGGCATTCTCTAGAATGAGGTTTGATAATTTATTGATCCGGTCAACAGCGAGCCTGCACCATAGTTGCGGGCTTTTTTGTAACTGCCGATAAAAAGCCATGAACATCGAAGAAGTAAAAGAAGGACTTACGTTTGATGATGTCCTGCTCGTTCCTGCATTCTCTCAGATACTTCCAGGTGAAGTTGATACTCGAACAAAATTCTCGCGCGGCATTGACCTAAACATTCCGCTATGTTCGTCTGCGATGGATACCGTTACCGAGGCCGCTCTTGCCATCGCGCTTGCCCAGCAGGGCGGTATCGGCGTGATCCATAAGAACTTTTCGATCGAACAGCAAGCTGAAGAGGTCGACAAAGTGAAACGGAGCGAATCCGGAATGATCGTCGATCCGGTCACAATACATGCAGGTGCCTTGGTTTCGGAGGCACTGAATATCATGGAACACTATAAGATCAGTGGTGTTCCCGTGGTCAACGACGGCGGATTTCTTGTCGGCATAATCACAAACCGTGACCTGAGGTTTGAAACCCGGTTTGATATTCCGGTTTCGGATGTAATGACGCCCCAGCCGCTGGTCACGGTTCCCGTTGGCACTACCTTGGACGAGGCGAAGGTTAAACTGCAAAAACACCGGATCGAAAAACTGCTGGTCGTGGATGACGACGGCCACTTAAAAGGTCTAATAACCGTAAAAGACATTCAAAAGGCGATCAAATTTCCAAACGCGGCAAAGGACGAACTCGGGCGACTGCGCGTTGCCGCCGCGATCGGAGCGACCAGTGATTATTTGGAACGGGCAGAGGCCCTTGTAAATGCTCGGGTTGACGCGATAGTTGTTGATACCGCACACGGACACAGTTCGCGCGTGATCGACGCCGTAAGGTCTGTGAAATCCAGGTTTCCCGAAATTCAGCTTATTGCAGGAAATGTCGCAACCGCCGAAGGAACAAAGGCTTTGATCTCGGCGGGGGTTGACGCAGTCAAGATCGGTATCGGTCCCGGTTCTATTTGTACGACGAGAGTTGTCACGGGTGCAGGCGTACCGCAGATAATGGCGATCACAGAATCGGTAAACGCTGCAAAAGGTACGGGAGTACCCGTCATTGCTGATGGCGGGATCAAGTTTTCCGGCGACGTGGCCAAAGCGATCGCGGCTGGCGCCGATAGCGTTATGATCGGCTCACTTTTTGCGGGTACCGATGAGGCACCCGGCGAGGTCATCCTCTTTCAGGGCCGAAACTTCAAGACCTATCGAGGTATGGGTTCGATCGGCGCTATGAAGAAAGGTTCGAGCGACCGATACGCACA
>CAYTDJ010000305.1:0-4057 GCA_964436265.1 uncultured Chloracidobacterium sp.
CGGCGTGATCTATCTCAAGGACATCGTTAAGTCCGGCATGCGGGAACGCTTCAACCAGCTTCGCCAAATGGGTATCAAAACGGTAATGATAACCGGCGACAATCCGCTGACTGCGGCTTCGATCGCACACGAAGCGGGCGTTGATGATTTTCTGGCCGAGGCAACGCCCGAAGACAAGATGGCACTGATAAAACGCGAACAGGCTGAAGGCAAGCTTGTCGCTATGACGGGCGACGGAACGAACGACGCTCCGGCTTTGGCTCAGGCGGATGTCGGTGTGGCGATGAACACGGGGACACAAGCGGCAAAGGAAGCCGGAAATATGGTCGATCTCGACAGCAATCCAACGAAACTGATCGAGGTTGTGGAGATCGGAAAGCAGCTTCTGATGACGCGAGGAGCATTGACGACATTTTCGATCGCCAATGACGTGGCGAAATATTTCGCGATAATCCCGGCGATGTTCTCAGCGACGTTTCCGGTTTTGAATTCTCTTAACATTATGGGCCTCGCAACACCGCGTTCGGCGATCTTGTCGGCGGTGATCTTTAACGCATTGGTGATAATCGCTTTGATCCCGCTAGCCCTACGCGGCGTCAAATATCGGGCAATGTCCGCGTCGTCACTTTTGCAGCGAAATCTTCTTATCTATGGGCTTGGCGGGATGATCGTCCCGTTCATAGGAATAAAGATCATCGATCTTATAGTTCGCGGGCTCGGATTGGCGTAGGAGATGTATGAGAGACTTGTTTACATCCTTTTTGATAATAATGGTGATGACGATCGGTCTTGGCCTTGTTTATCCGTTCGTTGTTTGGGGCGTGGCGCAAGTGGTGTTTCCGCATCAGGCAAATGGCTCGCTTGTGAAGAACGAGAAAGGCGAGGTCATAGGTTCCGAGTTGATAGGGCAGAAGTTTATGTCGCCCGGTTACTTTCATGGGCGGCCGAGCGCAGCGGGAAACGGTTACGATGCTGTCTCTTCTGGAGGTTCGAATCTTGGGCCGACCAACCAGAAGCTTATCGACAGGGTAAAATCAGACGTTGCCGCTTTGGCTATAGAGAACCCGGGTGTTGCGATCCCAGCTGATCTTGTTACGACAAGTGGTTCCGGGCTTGATCCGCATATTTCGCCCGCCGCGGCGGAGTTTCAGATACCGCGAGTGGCCAGATATCGCAAGATGAGCGAAGCCGACCTCAAACGGATCGTTGCGGTAAATACGGACGGCCGAACCTTTTCCATCCTCGGTGAGCAAAGGGTCAATGTCCTTAAACTGAATCTCGAACTTGATCGTCTTGTACCACAATAGAACAGAGCTATGTTCGTCGATACTGAAACGTCGGTGGCACCGAACAAGGGCGACAAAAGGAGATCGCCTGATGTTCTCTTAAAACTCGCTGAACAAAGCGAACGGGCAAAGCTTCGCGTTTACATCGGTGCTGCGGCCGGTGTCGGAAAGACCTATCGCATGCTGCAGGATGCCCATCAGCTTCGTGATCAAGGCATCGATGTTGTGATAGGTGTCGTGGAAACACATGGCAGGTTTGAAACAGAAGAGCAGATCAAGGACCTCGAATGTGTCCCGCCGCGGAAATTGGAGTACAGGGGAACGGTTTTCACTGAAATGGATGTCGGAGCCGTGATAGAACGCAGGCCGGCGGTGGCCATTGTCGATGAGCTTGCCCATACAAATATCGAAGGTTCAAAGAATACGAAGCGATATGAGGACGTTATAGAATTACTGGACGCCGGCATATCGGTAATTACGGCCGTCAACATTCAGCATATAGAATCTCTCAATGACGTGATCGCCTCGACGACCGGGGTTCGTGTGCGGGAAACGGTACCGGACTCGTTTTTCAAACGCGCGGACGAGATAATCGATGTAGATGTCTCGATCGACACGCTCCGAACGCGGCTCAGGCAGGGTAAGGTCTATTCGATCGAAAAGATCGAACAAGCCCTTAATAATTTCTTCCGGAAGGGAAATCTCGCTGCATTGCGAGAACTAGCTCTTCGCCAAGTGGCCCAGCACCAGGCCGAGCAAGATCATGAATACCGGGAGCGCGAAGGGCTCGAGCAATTTGTCGTGCCCGAGAAGGTCATGGTTTGTATGGCGAGCCGCGGGAGTGCGACCAAACTGCTTAGGACCGGTGCTCGGATCGTCGGCCGGCTGGCCGTCAAGGATTGGTTTGCTGTTTACGTAGAAACGCCGGAGGAAGAACCAGGTCGAATTGACCCAAAAGCATATGCGGTCCTTCAACAGAACATCTCACTTGCCGACTCGTTAGGAGCTCAAGTCGTTAAACTTAAAGGTAAAAACGTCGCTGACGAGTTGTTGAAATTCGCACGCAGCAATGAAATAACTCACGTCATTTTCGGACAGTCTGCCCGGTCGCGATGGGAGATCCTATTTAAAGGTTCTGTCATCAATCGCTTTCTCAAAGAAGTAAAAAGAGCCTCGGTTCATGTGATCCCGCTTAATGAGTCCGAGAAATAAAGGGTAAAGGATTCGCTTTCCTCTGTCCTACCGGTTCTTTATAAAATCTTTATAAATCTGATCATAGACTAGAGCGGGCGGTGAGATCTGCCAAAATTAAAGGCGCGGTCAATTGGCCGTGCCTTTAGTTCGTGGCTTGAAAATTGCCATATTACCAAGTGTATGCCAACAGCAGCGACGGTTAGCGGTTCGAAACGGGGAATAGCAAGACGCGGTTTCAGGGAATGGTTCATGCAGGGCGTTAAGCCCGCGGATGCGGCTGGTGCTAAGGCCGAGAAACACCACCAACATAAATGGTGGCAGGTGATGTGCCTGACGGGTGTGGATTATTTCTCGACGTTGGGTTACCAGCCGGGCATCGCTTTCATTGCAGCTGGGGTTTTGTCGCCTATTGCGACTATCATCCTTGTTCTCCTCACGTTGTTTGGAGCCCTTCCGATCTACAGACGGGTCGCGGCAGAAAGTCCGCACGGACAGGGTTCGATCTCGATGCTTGAGCGGCTGCTTTCCAGATGGAAGGGGAAGTTGTTCGTGCTGACTCTGCTGGGCTTTGTCGCGACGGATTTTGTTATAACTATCACTCTTTCTGCTGCGGATGCGACCGAGCACATTATTCACAACCCGTACATCGAGGAACACTTCCCTCAGCTTGATCACCCGATCGCCGTCACGTTTTTGCTGGTCGGCGTGCTTGCGGCCGTATTTCTCAAGGGATTCAAAGAGGCGATAGGACTTGCGGTGGTACTTGTCATAGTTTATCTCTCAATGAACTTTCTCGTGGTGGTGACGGGCTTCTATCATATCTATTTAGATCCATCTGTGGTCTCCAACTGGTCGTCAGCTTTGTTTACATCAACCACGATCGCCGGAGCAACCGAGCCGCGGAGCCTTCTGATGATCATCGGTTTGTCGTTGCTGGTATTTCCGAAACTTGCACTCGGACTTTCCGGCTTCGAAACAGGGGTTGCAGTAATGCCGCTGGTCGAGAACCCGAACCGCATCGAGAAAACACGCAAATTGCTCATGACCGCAGCTCTGATCATGAGCTTCTACTTGATCTCGAGTAGCTTCGTGACGACGCTGTTAATCCCCGCGGCCGAGTTTCAGGAGGGCGGAAAGGCTTCAGGACGTGCACTCGCGTTCCTTGCACACAACTATTTGGGAGAGTTATTCGGAACGGCATATGACATATCAACGATCCTGATCTTGTGGTTCGCCGGCGCCTCGGCTATGGCAGGGTTGCTGAACATCGTCCCACGCTATCTACCGCGTTATGGAATGGCGCCGACATGGGCACGCGCTACCCGACCGCTTGTAGTAGTTTTTGCCGTTATATGTTTTACGATCACGTGGATATTCAATGCAGATGTTGAGGCGCAAGGCGGCGCGTACGCAACTGGTGTATTGGTGCTAATGACATCGGCGGGCATCGCCGTCACTATTTCGGCGTGGTATCGAAACGAGGCGTTGAAATGGGTTTTTGCACTTATTTCGCTTGTGTTCGCATATACAACGGTCACCAACATTGTCGAACGGCCGGACGGAATAAAGATCGCGGC
>CAYTDJ010000306.1:0-4043 GCA_964436265.1 uncultured Chloracidobacterium sp.
TATTTGCTTTCTGCTTTCCGATTGGTCGCGCCATGTGACCGGCGAGGTCATGAACATCAACGGCGGGGCCGTTCTCTGCGGTTAATATCTGAAAATGTGACTCAAAACACATTTTTCGCCTCACGGATGTGATATGCGATTTATATAGCGTATTCGCGCGTTATCGTATATGAACACAAACAGCCTCGCCGATTTCCAAGGGCATTTTGCCGCAACACCGGTCAGCACTTCATACGTGGAGAACCTGATCGGCAATACGCCGCTGCTGGCGATCCACTGTCATTTCAAGGGTGGACGCAGAACCGTGTTCGCAAAGGCCGAACACCTGAACCTTTCGGGCAGCATCAAGGACCGGATGGCGTTTCACATCCTGAAGACCGCTTATCGGGACGGCCAAATACGAAAGGGCGACACTATTGCCGAGGCGACGAGCGGAAACACGGGAATTTCATTTGCTGCGCTTGGACACGCTTTCGGCAATCCTGTGCATGTCTTTATGCCGGACTGGATGAGCCAGGAGCGCATCTCGTTGATGAAAAGCTACGGTGCCGATGTGACGCTGGTCTCGCACGACGAAGGCGGTTTCCTTGGCAGCATAGAAAAGGCCGATGCGTTCAAATACGAACATGGCCGCGTTTTTCTCCCGCATCAGTTTTCCAATTTCGCTAATGCAGAGGCTCACTACCAAACGACCGGACCTGAGGTGTGGGCACAGCTAAACAAGGTCGGATTTGAACCGGACGCGTTTGTCGCAGGCGTCGGAACCGGCGGGACGATCATGGGAGTTGCGTGTTACCTGAGAGAAAAGAATCCGGATATAAAGCTGTATCCGCTTGAGCCGGCCGAATCGCCGACACTTTCGACGGGGCACAAGGTCGGCAGCCATCGGATACAGGGAATTTCAGACGAATTCATTCCGGCTATCTGCGATCTTGCAAAATTGGATGAAGTAGTTAGCGTTTCGGACGGTGATTCGATATTGATGGCTCAAAAACTTGCGGCGGAGCTTGGACTCGCGGTCGGGATCTCGTCGGGAGCGAATTTCATTGGGGCGCTGATCGCAATGGAACGGCTGGGTAAAGACGCGATCGTCGCGACCGTTTTTGCCGACGACAATAAAAAATATCTAAGTACCGATCTTGTACGAGAAGAACCGATGAAGCCCGAATATCTCTCGCAGCACGTGCGGCTTTTTGGTTATCAGACCATCGGGCGGGCGGATCAAAATCCGAATGCCGGCGAGTCGTCTGCGTTCCATCAGGCAAACTTGACAATGCCATAAGAAACGGTTGAACTCTTACTAATTTTGAGAGAGAGTTTGACCACGACAGTCATGAAATTTGGCGGGACGTCCGTTGGTGACGTTGCCGCTTTCGAGCGCGTTTTTCACGTCGTTTCCTCTCAGATCGATAAACAACCTGTGGTCGTTGTCTCGGCAATGACAAAGGTCACGGACGCACTGCTCGCTGCATTTGATCATGCAAAGAAGGGCGACCATGCCTCGGCGATCGCCTCGCTCGAACCGCATTTTGAACGGCACGTCGAGGTGGCGCGCCATTTCATGCCGAATGGGTCGGGGGTCTTTGATTCGGAGTTAAAGTTTGCGCGGGAAGAGCTTTCCGATCTTCTGATGCGAGCTGCCCGCCGGTCACTCCCGCTTTCGATGCTGAAGGACGCGATCGTCAGCTATGGTGAACAGCTTTCCTCGCGGCTGTTGGCTGAGGTCCTGAAGGCGAAAGGCTTGAATGCGAGGCATTTCGACTCGCGTAGACTGATAATGACCGACGACGAGTTTGGAGCGGCGCAGCCTTTGATCGACGAAACGAACGAGATCGTCCGCCTCGAACTGGAGCCGTCGATAAGGACCGGTGAAATCCCGGTCATGGGTGGATTTATTGCCGGTAATCGCGCGGGCGAAACTACAACACTGGGACGCGGCGGTTCTGACTATTCCGCGGCGATAGTCGCGGCGGCTTTAGGCGCCGTACAGTTACAGATATGGACCGACGTCACCGGCGTGATGACGTGCGACCCTCGCATTTGTTCGGACGCTTCGACAATTCCGGTGCTTTCCTACGAAGAGGCGGCCGAGCTCGCATACTTCGGTGCGAAGGTCCTTCATCCAAAAACCATCAAGCCAGCGGTCGATAACTCGATCCCGGTTCGCGTCTGCAACACATTCCAACCTGACGAGATCGGTACTATGATCCTTGCTGAGTCGGGCGAGGCACCGAACAAGATCAAGTCGATCGCGAGTAAAAAGAACATAACTATACTTCGTATTACATCCGCACGGATGCTCGGAGCGTACGGCTTCATGAGCGCGGTCTTTCAGGTCTTCGACCGCCATCGAACAGTCATCGACGTTATCTCTACTTCCGAAGTTTCCGTCGCGCTAACGCTCGACCACGCCGACGGCATCGACAAACTGGTCGAGGATCTGCGTCGTCTCGGCGATGTTGAGGTCGAAACCGGTTACGCCGTCATCTGTGTCGTCGGCGAAGGGCTTCGCGCCTCGACCGGCCTGGCATCTAAGATATTCTCGACCATCGAGGACGTGAACGTTGCCCTCGTCTCACACGGAGCCTCGGCGGTAAATCTAACGTTTGTCGTAAAAGAGGTCGATGCTCCCGAAGTGATAAGAAGACTGCATAAAGGGTTTTTCTAATTGAACGTTTTTGAGCTTACAAAATCTTTAATGACTGTTCCTTCCGTTTCCGGTGACGAGGAAGCCGTCGGATTCTGGCTGCGTGACCATCTGGAATCGCTTGGTTGGACGGTCGAACTTCAGCCTGTAAGCGAGAACCAGAACAACGTCATCGCGACGCTGAATGACACGCCGCGGGTCTGGTTTTCGACCCACATGGATACGGTGCCGCCGTTCATTTCGCCGACCGAGGATGATGAGAAGATCTATGGACGAGGAGCGTGCGATGCAAAAGGGATCATTGCGGCGCAGATCACGGCGGCAGAACAGCTAAGAAAAGAAGGTATCAACGACATTGGGCTAGTCTATACCGTCGAGGAGGAACGAGCTTCTACGGGTGCCAAAGCGTTGAATTTACATCCTCTCGCGGCAAAGTGCGAGTACATGATCAACGGCGAGCCGACGGACAACGACCTCGCGATCGGTTCAAAAGGTACGTTTCGATTGATCTTAAAAACCACTGGCAAGGCCGCGCATTCGGCTTATCCCGAAGAAGGTGATTCTGCGATCGAAAAACTGTTGGATATTCTCGAAGATGTCCGACATACGAAGTTCCCAAACGACGAATTCTTTGGCGACACGACCGTTAATATCGGAACGATCGAAGGCGGTCTTGCATTGAATGTCATTGCGCCTACCGCCGAGGCGGGTATTGCGATCAGGCTTACGACAAAGCGGCAGCCTATTGAGGACGCTCTTCGCAATTTGATCCGCGACCGCGGAGAGATCGAGGTTTTGTCGTGCAGCGAACCGGTAAAACTGTTTTCAGTGAAGGGCTTCACACAGAAAGTGGTCCGGTTCACTACCGACATACCGCACATGCCGAATTGGGGAAAGCCGCTTCTCCTCGGTCCCGGATCAATTTTAATGGCACACACAAAAGACGAATTTGTGTTGAAAAAGGATCTGGAATCAGCGGTCGGGCTATATGTCAATCTTGCGAAGAAATTGCTAACCACATAGGAGCATAGGGTACATAGCAATACGAGGATTTACCACTGTATAGGATCCGTACAATGACAAGGAAGAATCTCGACAAGCTTAGCTACGATGTTCTCGGAGCCGCGATCGAAGTTCACAAGTCGGTTGGGCCTGGGCTCCTTGAAAGCGTTTATCATGAATGCTTAAAGCACGAACTCAGCCTTCGAAGAATCGATTTTGTGACTGAACTGAACGTGCCGGTGGTGTTCAAAGGGATTTCTGTCACAACGGATTTGCGATGCGATCTATTTGTGGAAGGTATGTTAGTTGTCGAGCTGAAGGCAGTCACGGAATTTGCTCCGATCCATCAGGCGCAACTGCTAACGTACATGAAATTGCTTAACGCCCCAAAGGG
>CAYTDJ010000307.1:0-4037 GCA_964436265.1 uncultured Chloracidobacterium sp.
GAAGAAAGGGTCGAGCGACCGATACGCACAGGAAGGAACTGTCTCCGACTCGAAATACGTGCCGGAAGGGATCGAAGGCCGTGTGGCCTACAAAGGTACCGTCGCTGATATGGTCACTCAACTCGTTGGCGGACTACGATCTGGTATGGGATATACCGGATGTAGAAACATCAGCGAACTTCAAAACAACGCGACGTTCGTTCGAATCACGTCGGCTGGGCTTCGTGAATCTCACGTTCATGACGTGATCATTACTAAGGAAGCTCCGAATTATCGCTTGGAATCCTAAAACCTTGTTCAAGCGTTAGTTTATTTTGCGTTGCCCCCAAATAGGCGGAGCCGGTTCCGTCGTCATTCGATCTACTGGTCGTTCCTTCAGCAACCGCAACGCCTCGGTGACTGCTCGCTCAAGCTGCGGATCACGGCCGGCGATCACGTCCTTTGGCCAGTTTTCGACATCAATATCGGGCCCAACCCCTTCATTTTCTACAGCCCATTTTCCGTCCCGCGTAAAAAAGCCGCCTCGCGGAGCGATCATCGAACCGCCATCAATGAACGGAGGAGTATCCGCCGTGTGGACCAACCCTCCCCAGGTTCGTTTACCAACGAGCAGACCGATCTTCCGGTTACGAAACATATACGGCATGAGGTCGCCGCCCGAACCGGCCATCTCATTTATTATCATTACTTTCGGCCCCCAGATCCCGGCTGATGGACTTGTGAACGGAAGGCGGTCGCCCGCAACGTTGTTGAAATAGCCGTCGAAATTCCGTTGAAGCACATCGATTATGTAGTCGGCCGCAGAACCGCCCCCATTAAATCGTTCATCGATAATGGCCCCTTTCTTGTCCTGCTGTGCAAAATAGTAACGATTGAAGCTGGTATATCCGGGCTGGCCTGTATTCGGCAGATAGACATATGCGAGCTGGCCGCCTGACAACTGTTCAACGAGACGGCGATTCGATTCGACCCAAGCACGGGTTCGAAGAGCCTGTTCAGTTGCGACCGGTACTACCGTTACGCTTCTCGCCCCGTCCATTGTTGGCGACGAATTGACCATGAGAGACGTTTGGCGGTTTGCGGTACCGTCGAGAAGTCGAAAAATGTTGTCCGGTGCTTTTAGCTCGATACCGTTTACCGCGAGGATAAATTCGCCGACATTGACAGTCGAACCCGGCGTTGCGAGCGGTGAACGAAGGTCGGGATTCCAGTTTTCGTTATCATAGATCCTTGTGATCTTGTATCGGCCGTTCTCGATCAGGAAGTCGGCCCCAAGCAACCCCGCGTTACTGTTAGGAACCTCCGGCATATCACCGCCGCGGACGTAACTGTGACCGATCGCGATCTCGGCTCCCATCATATCCATCAGATAATTGAGATCTGCTCGATGCATCGCGAACGGCAGCAACGCTCCATACATCTCTTTCATTTTCGGCCAATTGGTACCGTGGAGATTTGGCACGTAGAGATAGTCTCGTTGATTTCGCCAACCTTCGTTGAAGATCTGTTTGAACTCCTGTTGAGGGTCGAGGAACATCCGTAACGAGTAATTCAGTCGTCCTGCGCCCGGTTGCGGAGCGGCCTTATCAGCATCAACGAGGAACAATGATGGCGCCGGTGGATTTCCACCCTGACCGCCTCCTGCTCCCGGCCCACCGCCTCCCGCGCGATAAACCAGCTTCTTTCCGTCTGTGCTCACGGCAAAAGCTGCGACGCTGTTCGCAAACGGAGCGGCTTTTCTTTCACTTAGCCTGTAACGGTGGAGCGTGCTGCCGGTTCCGCCGGGCCCCGAGGCTTCTAGATAGAACACCGTTCCGTCTGCACCGGCTTCCAGGCTTGAATACTGGCGTTCGGGAACGCCGGGTATCGATACGATGCGTTTGTTCAACCCGTCAAAATCGATCGTTACGCTTACCGGCCCGCGCACTCGCGCCGCGTCCCCACCAGCATCGCCCCCGGCAGCCGCTCCGCGATTAGTAGGATTCGAAGCAACAGGAGCAATGCCCTTATCCTCATCACTCTCAGGTAGAAGCGGACTTGGGTCAGACTTCTTGAGAACCGCAAGATAAAGTCCGAAATTCTCTTCGCGGTCATATGAGGTCATGTCCAACCACTGAGATCGCAATCCAAAATCGGTCGATGCGAAAAACCACAGATATTTGCCGCTCGGGTCCCAAACCGGCCATGTACAGTCTGCTAGTCCGTCGGTGACTTGTTTCGTTTCGCCGGTCTCGACATTGCTGACAAAGATCGCCTTATACATTGATCTGAGATGGCTGGAATAGGCGACCCATTTTGAATCGGGACTCCAAGTCGGATTCAGCGTTCGCTGCGGCACCATCCAAGGGTCACTCCCGACCTGTTTCATTACTCCGGTACTGGTGTCGATCACCCAAACCTTGAGGTCGGTGTCATGAAAGAGTACTTTTTTTGAATCCGGCGACCACGACACTGTGTAATAGTGTTTCGGGTTTGTTATGTTTATCTCCCGAGGCGGCGTTAATCCGTCGGCGTTTTGAACATACAATTTGTATTCACCGGTGCGGTCGCTGAAGTACGCAATAGATCTCCCGTCGGGCGACCATGCCGGATCACGATCGGCCGCACCGCTGGAATTCGTAAGATTCCTCACATCACCTTTCTCGGCCGGAATACTGAAGATCTCTCCCCGAGCCTCAACAAGAACGCGCTTCCCGGTTGGTGAAAGCGATATGTTCGTCATCCGGGGTGAAACATCTTCCCATCGCGGCATCATCCAAGGAAAATCACCTGCCGCAGATATTTCCACACGGCGGGATCTTCCCGACTTCGGATCGAGCTCGTGAATATAGCCGGCCTGTTCGAAGACTATCGAACCGGCACCTGAATCCATCGTCTTGACGTCAAAATCTGAAAATTTCGTAACCTGTGTGTTCTTTTTCGAAGCGAGGTCGTAAGACCATATGTTTTGTACGCCATCTCGGTCGGAGATGTAATAGACGGTATTACCGATCCATACAGGATCGATGTCCTTAGAGTCTGTCCAGGGCGGCGACACGAGGTCCCACGTTTTTGTATCGACGATCCAAATCGGTCGATTCTGCCCGCCTCGATAATTGCGCCGTTCGTCATCCCATGAATTGTTCATTCGGTATGCGATGTGAGAACCATCCGGTGAGATCTTCCCCTGAAATCCTCGCGGCAGTGGCATAGGCTCCTCAACTCCGCCTTCGACCGGAACGGTCCAGAATCGCGGCGAACCGCTTGGTGCCCAAGTTGCACGAGCCGAAGAGAACATGATCGACCTGCCGTCGGGTGTCCAACCCTGAACGAGATCTGCTCCTGGATGCCAAGTCAACCGTTTCGGTTCACCGCCCTCGGCTGCCACTAGATAGACGTCCTGATTTCCCGCGTATTCACCGGAAAACGCGATCCACTTACCATCCGGTGAGAAATGCGGATTCGAGGTCTGTCCCTGAAAGCTCGTAATGCGCCGCGCTGCTCCGCCACTGTGAGGAACTACCCAGATATTCTGAGCATATGCAAATGCGATCTGGTCTGCGCTGACGGTAGGCATTCGCAGCAGCCGGGTGCCCCCTTGGCCAAATATATGAAGTGCGGACACACTAAGAACGATCGCAAGCATGATGGATGCGCGCGACAACATCTGGCTGAAGCCAGGATTCAGGGAACGAAGCAACATTTAGACTCCTCCGAAGCAGGTATGTTGGAATGCGAGAGGAATGTTAACACGAGGCCTAACTCGGGGCAATTGGAACTACATTCATTTGCAGGAGATCAGATCGACCGTGAGAGTGATTCCCATTCGGAATACAGCTCTGAAAGCTCCGTCTCCGCATTTGTTAATCGAGCGGTTGCACTGGCAAGTTTGGAAGGATCCGAAGACGTCGCCGGATCTGCTATCTCAGCTGATATCGAACCGATCGTAGATTCAAGCATCTGGATATCACTTTAGATCTCGCCGATCCTCTTTTCAATTCTGTCACGCTGGTTTTTGTTCAGTTTGGTGCGTTCTTAGTTTTCACAGTTCGTCGATT
>CAYTDJ010000308.1:0-4034 GCA_964436265.1 uncultured Chloracidobacterium sp.
GCCATAACGAGGGTGACGAACCGAGCTACACACAGCCTGTGATGTACGCCCGCGTAAAGCAGCATCCCGGAACGCGCCACTTATATGCCCAGCATCTGATCCGCGAAGGCGTCATAACAGAAGACGACCTGAATGCAATGACCGATGCGGTTCATCAGAAGTACGAAGGCATCCTTGCCCGCGCAAAACAGATCGCGTCGGAAAAGCCTGCCAAGGCTGCTCTGAACCCGCCACCAACGGAAGACGACGGTTCGGCGATACTCGAAACCGGCGCTTCTGCAGAGGTGCTGAAGACGGTCTCGGAAAAGATATCGCTCGTACCCGAGACGTTTCATATCAACCCGAAAATGGTCGGCCAACTCGCTCGACGAGCGAAGATGGGCACCGGCGAAGTCCCGATGGATTGGGGATTTGCCGAAGCGATGGCGATCGGGTCGCTCGTGATCGAAGGCATTCCGTTTCGTCTCAGCGGACAGGACTCGGGCCGCGGAACTTTCTCGCAGCGGCATGCTTCGATGTACGACACTCTGACCGGGACGCGTTGGACGCCGCTTTCCGAGCTGAAGAGCGAAGCAAATCCTAATTCGCGTTTTTATGTCTTTGATTCGAGCCTTTCGGAATCGGGCGTGCTCGGGTTTGAGTATGGTTATTCAGTTAAAGCCCCGACGGAGCTAGTCGCGTGGGAAGCCCAGTTTGGCGATTTTGCCAACGGCGCGCAGGTCATAATCGACCAGTACATCGCCGCTTCAGAAGACAAATGGCAGCAGAAATGCCGTCTCGTGTTGCTTTTACCGCACGGCTTCGAGGGCCAGGGGCCGGAACATTCCTCGGGCCGCCTCGAACGCTTTCTGCAGTTATGTGCCGAAAACAATCTTCAAGTCTGTTACCCGACAACGCCTGCACAGTATTTCCATATGCTGCGTCGTCAGGTCAAGCAGGAGATCGTCCGTCCGCTCGTCGTTATGACGCCAAAGAGCCTGCTTCGACTTCCGGCGGCAAGTTCGACGATGGACGAACTGACGACCGGCGGCTTTATGCCGGTGATCGATGATGCGGGTGTTGACGATGCAAGCAAGGTCAAACGCATCGTGCTGTGCAGCGGCAAGGTCTTTTATGATCTCGAGGCTGCCCGTGCAGAATCACGTGACGAACGTGTTGCCGTCGTAAGGCTCGAACAGTTTTACCCGTTTCCGAAGTTGGCTCTCGAAGCGATCATCGCGAAGTATTCGAATGCGACCCAACTTTTCTGGACGCAGGAAGAGCCGAAGAACATGGGCGGCTGGACGTTCGTTGAACCGCGTTTGCGTGCGATCAAACATGACGGAATAGAACTGCGGTTCGTTGGCCGCGCTGCTTCTGCATCGCCGGCTACCGGTTCTTACGCTATACACGAACTTGAGCAGCGAAAGCTGGTTGACGAGTCTCTGCTCGACGAAACTGATGAGATCGCTCCGTCTTCTGAACCGGAAGTCTCCGAGAAGATCGCACCGGCCTCGGCGTGAGGACATGGCAAAAACCTCAAAAACAATCGTCAATGTGCCAAGGATGACTATGCGTATTGAACGACAAATTTCCGCGTTACTTTTTGTTATCGCACTAGCTGCGGCCGCTGTTTCCGCTCAGGCCGGAGCGGCGATCATGGCTCGCGACGAACCGGCGGAAGGCATTGGACGCGCTGCTGAGTCGACCAAAGGCTTTGGCGGTTCAGGATCGGCTTCTTCTTCGGGCAATAAGACAGCTTCAAGCAGGCGAAAGTCTGCAGCTACCAAGACAACGACCGCTGGGAAAACCACGCCTGCGAAACCGAAGCCATGGAACGGCTTCGTCGTCGGCGATAAATATACATTCTTAAATTTTGAGGTCGTTTCCGCCGAAAAACCGTGGTACACGCGGGATGCAAAGGCAAACGGTGCCAAGGGATTGGTTCAAGTCGAAGTGCTTATCGACACGAACGGAAGCGTGATCGAGGCTCGTGCTCGGACCGGCAACAAGCTGCTTCACCCCGAGGCCGAGAGAGCGGCGCTCGCTTCGAAGTTCAACCGGCCGACATTCGGCGGCAAACCTGCACGCGCGATCGGTTTTCTCGTTTATCGCTTCGGGCCGGCCGACGATGATGATTAGCCAAGTTTGATCGACGACGCAAAACCCGGCGACCTGTTCACCTGGGCTGAGGTTGCTCAGGTTCACCGTTCGCGCAACGGCATCTACCAGAGAAACGGACGCCTTATTTCCCTTCTTACCGATTTCGGCCGGATCAATCCGTGTTACCCGGATTTCCACGGCGACAGTACGGATGTAATTCATTACACCGGTTCGGGGCGTCGCGGGAACCAAAAGCTTGATGCCGCAAATCAAGCGCTGATCGAAGCTATAGGAACGCATCATGCCGTGCCGTTGTTCAATAAGCTTGGGGTAAATCGATGGCAATACATGGGAATGTGGACGGTAACGGCGAGTGATTACGTTACAGATGAAACGCAGGAACGAATGGTCTGGAAATTCATTCTCAGGAGGCAAGAGGTCTAGGCGCAGAAAGTGAGCACACCTTCATCGTTTGCGGCTGCTGAAATGTAAAAATCGGTAAGCCTTTCAATGTCTCGCTTCAGGACGTCTATCGATAGCACCGCAGTGCCGTTGCCCGAACCGTAAACCCCCGCGTCGACCATCTTCCTGAGGTCAAATTGTTCATTAATTTCCTCTTTGTCGAGGCTTGAAAATTCACCGGCGACCTTTTTTGTCTCATATGCCGACAACAGTCTTATCGGCACGCCACGCGTTGAACTTATACTTGTCCCAATGATATCGCCGCCGCAGATCGCACGGCTTTGCCATGTATATTCTCCGACACGGCCCCCGTCTCTACGTTCTTCTAAGAGTAGATAGAGCAAAGCGTCCCATCGATTGCCAATGTTGAGCCTGCGGTCCTCTATGCCGCCATTTGCCTCGCGGATGACCTTTACTTCAGCAACAAAACGCGCGAATACCTCATCTCCTGCCCTGAATTTCAGGTCTTCGAACGAAACGTCCGCAAACCCGAATAATTCCAAAAATTCGCCGATCTCCGGATTGGTTCGGGCAGCATCGACGAGGCCGCAGTTGTGGGGTATCGATTGAAGCGTGTATTCCAAGGCCATTTTGTCCAGTTTTTCGTGAGTCTTTGTCCAGAAATGAGGTTTTGGTGAGAACCCCCAGCTGTTATTGCGGAAAACTTGCGTTTCCTTTCACAAAAAGATGCGAAAAATTTTGGCAAATTGTGACATCGGCAGATAGTTTGTGAATTTCGGTGATTTGATACAGAATAACGGCACCCGATCTTCAGACCATTTTTCAGGAGAACCAAGCCATGAGAACGTTTCGACCTCTCGCGATCGCCTCGCTATTTCTATTGTCGATCTCTATTTCAGCGCAGATCTGGTCGCCCGAGACACAGGTAAAACTGCGTCAGGTCGGTTCGCCTCAGGTCTCGCCAGACGGTAAACGCGTGGTTTACACGATAAACGATGCCGTGATGACCGCAGACAGGAGCGAATTCATAACGCAGATCTGGCTCGCGACAACCGATGGGAAAGAAAACTATCAGATGACATTCGGCGACAAGTCCTCGGCAAATCCGCGATGGTCACCCGACGGTTCGATGATCGCGTTTACGTCAAACCGCAAGGACAATCGCAATCAGATCTATGTAATGAGGACCACGGGCGGCGAAGCCGAGGCCTTCACAGATGTCAAAGGCGGCATCGGAGGTTTCGAATGGTCGCCTGACGGGAAATGGATCGCGTACACGATGTCAGACGCCAAATCGACGGAAGAAGAGTCCAACGATAAAGGCCGAAACGACTTCCGCTGGTATGAGGAAAACTACAAACTAGCGAGGCTTTATCTGGTCGCAGCGTCAAAGGACGCCGATGGAAAGCGTGCTTCGCGAAAACTGACGGCTATCGACCGTCACGTGACCAGCTTTAACTGGTCGCCGGACGGAAAGAAGATCGCGTTCAGCCATGTCACGTCACCGAGCGCAAACGATTGGCCGACGG
>CAYTDJ010000309.1:0-4010 GCA_964436265.1 uncultured Chloracidobacterium sp.
CGGTGGCGACCGCGGTTATGGAGGACTCCGTGAGACCCGCGTCGAAAACGGATTGCTTGTCGTTGAAAGCAACGATGCAGGAGAAAACGGGGCATCCTGCTGTCCGGAGTTCATCGTCACTACGAAATACCGACTTGCCGCGGGAAGGCTCGTTAAAGCTGGCCCTGAGACCCGTCGTGAAGTGGTACCGACGAAACGAGTAACGTTTGCAAAAGGTACAACGGGTTCTACCTTTAAGGTAAAGATACCTGCAGGTGAAGCAGTGCGTTATATTGTCAGCGCTCGTGCCGGACAGAGTTTGTCGGTTTCGACCGACAGCGATCAGGCATCGCTAAGATTGAGCGAGGACGCGAATGTGACGGAGGGAATAAATAATTTCCTCGCCAGACTGCCTAAAAGCGGCGACTACACGATCGAGGTCGAGAACACGTCCGTTAGCGATATCGAGGTCACTGTGAACATTAAGATCACTTAGACACCGGCGGCAGTTGGCGAACGTATGCGGCGATCGACTTGATTTCCGTGTCGCTAAGCTTATTACGAAACGAGGGCATGAAGAACCCTCCTTTTTCTATTTGCCTGACGATCTTAGCATCCGAGTCTTTCCACTTTGCCTTCTTATTCTCTGTCGTTAGGTTCGGTCCTTTTCCGCCTTCACCGTTGTCACCGTGGCAGCGGGCGCAGTTCGCCCTATACAGCTCCTCGCCGGTTGGGTTGTTCAAATACTGATTAGCTTTGAACTGAGGCGAAAGGTCCCCACTTTTTCCAAACAATGACAAAGTCCCTATTGCCGCGACACATACGCCGATCAATGCTGATTTAATTAGTTTCATAGTCATCCATTACTTCCTGAACTTACATTTCGAGCCATGTATATTAGTTATACGGAAACCGTAACGAGCAACGGCCAGATCGCGAGAGTTTAGCAATTCTCTCCATCAAACGACTGATTGTTGTGATGCCCGGTAGGTCTTTCTCGTTTTCCTTGGCGCTCACACTTTCTACTAGATTGACAGTGATCGTTTTTGACGGCATTTTTGTCTTATGAAACTCAAAACATTCCTTGTCCTGGCTGCGATCTTTGCTTCGGCCCTTAATGCAGCCGTTGCACAGTCGGATGAACGCTTCGACCTTGTGATCAACAATGCGCGCATAATTGACGGGACCGGAAACCCTTGGTTTCACGGCTCGATAGGCGTTCGAGATGGAAAGATCACCAAGATCAGCCGATTCGATCTGAAAAATGCCGCACAGATCATCGATGCCAATGGTCAGATCGTCGCTCCCGGATTCATCGATGTTCACGCACATACGGAAGACATATTCAGCAATCCGACGGCGGAGAATTTTATTCGCATGGGCGTGACTTCACTTATTACCGGAAACTGCGGCGGTTCGGTTACCGACGTCGGAGAATTCCTTGGCCGCTTTAAGGAAAAACCACTCGCGGTAAACCTGGCCACTCTGATCGCACACGGTTCTGTTCGATCAAAGGTCATGGGACTGGACAACCGTGCCCCTACAGCGGAAGAGCAGCAAAAGATGAACGATCTTGTAGCGCAGGGAATGAAAGACGGAGCGGTCGGACTTTCGACTGGACTAATTTATGTTCCCGGCACGTTTGCCAAGACCGATGAAGTGGTAGAACTGGCGAAGGTCGCTTCGCGCTACGGAGGTACTTACGCTAGCCACATCCGCAATGAAGGCAACGAAGTGGTTGACGCCATAAAAGAAGCCATCAACATCGGCGAGCAAGCGAATATGCCAGTCGAGATATCGCATTTTAAGATCGCCTCGCGGGCGCTTTGGGGACAGACGGCGACTACGATCGGTTTGGTCGAAGATGCAAGGAGACGCGGTTTGACGGTCACAGTCGATCAATATGCTTACACTGCGTCTTCTACGTCGCTCGATTCACGACTGCCAAGCTGGGCAATTGCCGGCGGCCGCGAAGAAGGCAAAAAGCGACTTGCTGATCCGGCTACGAAAGCGAGGATCATTTCCGAAATGAAAGAGTGGCTGAAAAAGGCGAAGTTCAAAGATTTCAGCTTCGCCTACGTAGCAAGTTACCGTGCCAACCCTGAATTTAACGGCAGAAACATTGCTGAAATAGCTCAGATAGTCCGAGGGAAAAAGAAACTCGACGACCAATTGGAGCAGATCTTTGACATGTATCAGAAAGGCGGAGCACAGATGGTCTATCGTCAGATGGACGAACCTGACGTTCAGAACATAATGCGGCAGCCGTTTACGATGATCGCGTCCGATAGCGGTGTGAGGCAGTTTGGTTCGGGAGTTCCGCATCCGCGCGGTTACGGAAACAACGCCCGAGTTTTGGGACGTTACGTTCGGGAGCTGAAGATCCTCACGCTCGAAGACGCGATCAGGAAGATGACCTCCCTGCCAGCTCAGGCATTCAACCTGCGTGACCGCGGCCAGATCCGCGAAGGTTTTGCAGCGGACATCGTGATCTTTGACGACGCAAAAGTGACCGATAAAGCCACATACGAAACTCCCCATCAATATGCAGAAGGGTTTTCGAATGTGATCGTAAACGGCCAAGTCGTATTTGACGGATCCAGGATGACAGGCACGATGTCGGGGGAACCGTTGAAAGGAACCGGCAAACCTAACTGAAATCCGCTTCCGAGGTGAACTCCATGATCTCGGAAGTGCTGGGATGTTTTATCACAAGTTTAGCGGCGTGGAGGCAAAGACGCTTGTCGCCGCCACCGCCGCGTTCTTTGTCTCCTACGATCGGATGACCGATCGAGGCACAGTGTATACGTAATTGGTTTGTGCGTCCGGTCACAGGTTCCAGTTCTAGTAATGTCTTATTCTTGAAGCGCTTTATTACGGTAAATCTCGACTCGGACGCCTTGCCGCCTTCTTTTATCGACCAGAACTTTAGCTCCGCATGGCGGCCGATCTCACCGGTGATCTTCCCTTTGTTCTGAACGACGTTACCGTGAACAAGCGCGCGATACCGTTTCTCCACTGTCTTGCGCTGAAACTGTCGACATAGTACGCGATGAGAACGCTGATCTTTCGCGACAACGATCAAGCCCGATGTATCCTTATCCAAACGGTGGACCAACCCCGGCCTTATCGTTTGTCGATTCGGATCTCGGTTCAAGTGAAAAGCAAGCGCATTCAACAGTGTTCCGTTTTTCTCGCGATGCGATGGATGTACGAGCATCCCCGGCGGCTTATTCAAAACAACAATTTCATCATCCTCAAAGACAATTTCCAAAGGAGTATCCTGCGGCAGCATTGAATGCTCACGCGAAAGATCTAGCGTGATCTCGATAAAATCATTGGCACGCAACCGATGTCCAATATTCTCGTGACGGCCGTTAACTTCGCAGGCACCGGTTTTGACCACTTCCCGAAGATACATCTTGCTCAGTAGACGGAATCGGTCGCAAAGCAGGTCTTCGAGTCGTTTTCGGTTTTCGTTTGGTTCAACTGTAAGCTCGATCCGCTGCATATTCGGACTATTGTAACCCCGACAATTCCGGGTTACAGCATATCGTCGATAAGTCATCAAAAAAAGAAAAGCAAATTGTTCCCGGAATATTAAGTAGTTACACTTTTGTAGGATATTCTGTTATTGACCTGGTTTTTGGGCCAAATAATCGAATCAAATTCTGTGGATCTTTCGAATGAGGCAATTACCGATCTTAGGATGATCGTGCGGCGTTTTGAGACTACATAAATGTAACTAATGGAAAACGACATTTTAACTGCATTGGCGAGGGTTTGTGAAACAATTGTCGAAAATGTCAATCGTCCCTTGAATCTGAACCTGATCCTTGAAACCGCAGCCTTTGCGATTGGTGCCCCGCGTTCACTGGTTTTTGTTGCTTCGGGTGAATCGGACAAGCTTCGACTCGCTGCGGTTACCGGATTTTCCCCTGCCGGATTTCGAAGATTGGAATCGTTGTCGGATATAACCATCTGGAGGCAGGTCATCGACGGAGATGAACCGGTCATCACAGTTGAGATTC
>CAYTDJ010000310.1:0-3970 GCA_964436265.1 uncultured Chloracidobacterium sp.
CATTGGGTGCTTTCCAGTTATGTCACGACAAAGGTGAAACCGAAAGGAACTCCGGCTGATTTTCCTGCTTTGTACACAGGAAGTTGGCCGTTGAAAGAGGGGACGCTCTTCTCCCGCGCTATCCGATACGGTGATCAGGCGGATACGCATGACTTAGGCGTGATAAATATCGGGACGGTCGAACCCGGCGTTTCCGGCAACCTGGTTTTTGACTATGCGTTTGGTGCGTCCGGAGCGTTCGATCCGGTCAAGGCCCGGAGGCTTGGTGCTGCCTTTAATATGCCATTGCGGGCGGAATATGTTCAGGTGATTCCCCAACCGGCAATGTCCACGTTTTTTTCGGTCGATCAAGCAAATGTCGAGATAGTTACCGTGAAGTCGGCAAACGAGAACGTCATTCGTGGAGAAGTCAGCGCGGCCCCGCTCAATCCAAGTCCCGATAAGATGTTCATTATCCGGCTACAGGAATTTGCTGGCCGAGCGTCGACCGTGAAGGTCGACCTGCCGGTAAAGATCAAGACAGCCTCGCTTGTGACTATCTCCGAGGATCGCGTCTTGCGGCCGATAGGGGATATCGCACCGCTAATGCTCGAGGTAAAGCCCTATCAAACAGTGACCATAAAGTTAGAGATCGAGTAACCAATGGAAAAATTCAGAAGAAGAGAGTTTCTCAAAACGATAACGGCCGCAGTCGCGGTTCCTGCCGTTCTTGGAGCTAAAGATGTTACCGCAGAGTCCCGCGAGGTGAATTTTCAATCTCAGCCGGTTGGACTTCCTGATATTCCGACCTGTGAATCAATGCGATCCATTGTGATGTCGCATAAGTTTCTCGATCTGTTCAACCCGCCGGGACTTACGAATCAGTGGGGATGTGCACAGGCCGCAATGGATGTTACGGCGGTTAGGAGTATCGCGTTTCCACCGTTCGCCCAGGGTGAAATGAACGTCGCTCCGCTTGGCTCTGGGGGTGAACTGCTCACAGGGGTACTTTACGTCGACGGCGAGTATTTCACCGCGACCAAAACACCCATCGAATTTGTCTGGCAGCCTGACCGTGTTGAGAGAAGGTCGATTTACAAAGGACTAGAGTTAAAAAGCACGACGATCGTTCCTTTCCGGACAATGTCTGTCGCAGTAAAGCTTACGGTTTCAAACATGACCAAGACTCGGCGCAAGACCGAGATCAAGCTCGCGATCAATGGCGGTGCCACAAAAAGCGTGAAGCCATGGAATGCTGCGTATTCACCGGGAGAATACGACAACAGCCGAACGATCGACTCCGGGCGAAACGCGATCCTTTGCAAGTCGAAGCACACGGACGCCTTTGTGCTGCAAGGTGCTTCGCCAAGGCCTCTGAAGATCGAACCTTCGTGGCTGGTATATGAGTTTGATCTTGCACCGCGAGAATCGGCGTCGATCGTATTTGTAAATTCACTAGGTGAAACTGCATCGGATGTTCAGAAGCAATATGACGGGATAGTCAATGATTTCGACTCAGTGGCAAAATCGACCACGAATGAGTGGAACGTTCAGTTGAAGGCCGCGTTCACACCCGGGAACTCGATATTCTCAGGACATGTTCCTACGCTCGTAACCGCTGATGAGAGCGTCAAGCGCATCTATCATTCAGCGGTAATGAGCGCTTTGTATTTTCGGCGAACTTCCCCACATTCGGTTTACGGCACGACGTATGTGACCTTGATGCCGCGATACTGGGAGACGACGACATTCCTTTGGGATATATCGTTAAGTGCGATGCTTTTGTCGATGCTTGACCCCGAGATCCTCCGACGCATGATGGAAACTTGGATGAAACTCGACGTGTACAAACACTTCGGGACCGAGTTTCTGACAGGTGCAGGCGTCGGGCCCTGGTACTCAGTTAATGATTACGCAATGTCGCGAATGGCGAAAGAGTATCTTCGCTGGACCGGCGACAAGGCGTGGCTTGACAAAAAGGTCGGAGAACGAACCGTATTCGATCATCTTGTTCGTTATGCGGAACACTGGCGGGATCTTGATACCAATAAACATGGACTTGCCGATTACGGCGGAGTAACCAACCTTCTCGAGGCGGTTTCAAGTTATGTTCATGAGGTTGCGGGTTTAAATGCCGCAAATGTTCATAATCTTCGGTTTGCGGCCGAACTCGTTGAATTCAAAGGAGACCGCGGCAAAGCCGCTGCATTGAGGCAGGAAGCTGAAGCTCTAGGAAGACGAGTTCAGGAACTTTACGTTCCCGGCCGCGGAATATGGAAGTGCCGGCTGCCAGACGGAAGCTACAACGAAGTTCACCACTGCTACGATTTCGGCACCACCCTGATGAACATCGGAGATATGATGTCCGCGCAACAGAAGAAGGAGATCGTCGATTTCTTCAGGCGGGAACTTCAGACGCCTAATTGGATGCGTGCTCTGTCAACGCGTGACCTGGACGTCACATTCAGTATTCGTCCGGACCACCAATGGACCGGTGCGTATTGCTCCTGGCCGGCATTGGCATTAAGCGGATTGTTTGTTGCGGGAGAAACCGAAGTCGCACTCGAATGGATGAAGGGCTTGGCCAAATCGAGCATGCAGGGGCCATATGCGCAGGCGAATTTTACTGAGACTTTTCATCCGCCCGAAACAAACGGAGGGGCAATCAAATCACCTTCTGATCAGCCATATATAAACGATTGGGCGTGCGTTTCGGGATGTAATTATCTGGAGCCGATCGTGGATTCCTTGTTTGGAATCAATGCTGGATTGTTCGGCTCGATCACGTCTAAACCACAGTTTGGTAGGTTCGACCCTAAAGCCGAATTAAGGAATATCAATTATCAAGGCAAGCGTTATGTTGCCGATAAGAATGGAGTACGTCCTGCCTAAGGATGATCGTGAATATGAAACCTGTAATTTTGAGGATCAGAGATCTTTTGTATCGGGTCGCAATTCTAGCATTGGTCTCATTATCAGCCTCGATCTATCTTATTGCACAGCAGGCAACGACGCCCACTTTGCTTCAGATCGCCGACCGATATTGGATGCAGCCCGACGTTGTTTACGGCAGCGCCAACAACACACCGTTGAAGCTGGATATCTGGTACCCGCGGGATAACCAAGACCCAACTCCAACGCTCGTCTATATTCATGGCGGCGGCTGGATCTTTGGTTCGAAGGAAGGGGCTGTTTACCAATTCTTGCCATATTTGGAACGAGGCTGGCGGGTCGTTAATGTTGAGTACCGAATGGCTGGTAATTCACTTGCGCCTGGTTCGGTTGAAGATACGCGATGCGCACTACGCTGGATCTACCGTAACGCTTTACAGTACAAATTCGATACGTCAAAGATCGTTTTGACCGGGCATTCGGCCGGCGGGCATCTATCGCTGATCACCGGAATGCTTCCGGATGGTACGCCGTTAGACAATCGCTGCTATGCGGACGCTAAGTATGGCGATGTGCCGATGAAAGTTGCCGCGATCGTAAACTGGTATGGCATCAGTGATGTGAACGACCTAATTCAAGGTCCAAATCTGAAAAACTATGCGGTGATGTGGATGGGCTCGATGCCAAATGCAGCTGACGTAGCACGAAGCGTTTCGCCACTGACCTATGTGCGAAAGGATCTGCCACCGATAATCTCGATACATGGCGATAAGGATGACGTAGTGCCGTACCAGCACGCGACGCGGCTGCACGATGCTCTGACAAAGGCGGGCGATATCAATAAGCTTGTAACCGTAAAAGGCGGCGGGCACGGTATGTTCGCTCAGTCCGATTATGTGATGGCATTTGAAGAGATCTGGAAGTTTTTGAAAGAGAATAAAGTCATTCAATGAAGATCACAGACATAAAGGCGACGACCGTTACTGTGCCGCTGGAAGCCCCGCTTAGACACGCCGCGGGCTGTCACTGGGGCCGGTTTGTGCGTACCATCGTTGAAGTAGAGACCGATGAAGGAATCACCGGCCTCGGTGAGATGGGC
>CAYTDJ010000311.1:0-3956 GCA_964436265.1 uncultured Chloracidobacterium sp.
CGCCGGAGTGATCCGCTCCGGGCCCGGCTCAACGACCTCGACGATCTCAGCGAAGGCGGTTTTTCCTTTAAGTTGGTCGATCCGGACGCGCACACGATCGCCTTTCACCGCGAGTGCGACAAACACGGTCAACCCTTCGGCGAAACCAATGCCGAAACCGCGCGGCACGATCCTTTCGATCGCCACTTCAAGAACCGAACCTATCTTGTGTTCAGGATCCAAACTTCCCTCCAACTACAAATAGAACAGGCTCAATCGCGGAATGTTCTCCTCTTCGCGAAGCCGCTTTAATAGCATCAGCCGGAACGTGTTCTTGTACGCATCTTCATCCATGCTTGATCTGTACGGCCGCATTTGTGCCGAAACCTCTTTGTTCAAAGATCTGAACCGCTCCCGGTCACTCTTTTCAAGCAACGCCGCGTCGAGCAGGTCTTCAACATCGCTAAGACTTTTATCCAACAGCTCCGTATCAGTTGTGACATTCGCCGCGATCTCCTCGAGCCTGAGGCAAGCGCGCTCGATGTCGTCCGACAGCGTTGGGTCTGAATTGCGTCGTAATGAGGCGATCAGCCCAACGATGTGTTCAGCTATTTCCTCTGGAGATTGCTGCATCGCCGGCGAAGCGATCTCATCAGACGACTTCCCTGCCTGGCTTTTCAGCCATTCGTCGTACTGTGCCTCGACCTCTTCACGGCAGAACATCAGTCCCTTGATAGTCCTAGGACCCGGTTTCTTCTCGAAATTATCGAACACCTGTTCGATCGCACGGATCACAATGTGAAGCGGTATTCCGCGTTCCTGCCAAACTTCCATCAACGCCCAATCCAACGGACTGAGAAGCAGGTTCTTTGCCCGGCGGCGGATAAAGGTCTCTTCGATCTCGGTGAAGTAATTATAGTAGTTCAAGCTGTTTCCGGGCGGTCAGACATTGTCTGCAACTATGATAATCTATCGCCAATATGACAGGCGAACGGCGGGATCGGTTTGAGACCTCATCCGGGATCGAACTCCCAAACGACTTCAACCCATCGAACACAAAGCAAGTCGATTTTGCAGAAAACCTCGGCGAACCGGGTTCGTTTCCATATACGCGCGGAGTTCGCCGAAACATGTACCGAGGTAAGTTTTGGACGATGCGGCAGTACGCAGGGTTTGCCACTGCCGAAGAGTCGAATGCGCGGTACAAGTACCTACTGTCTCAGGGCACCACAGGGCTCAGCGTCGCGTTTGACCTGCCAACACAGATCGGGCTCGATTCCGACGACCCGCTTGCGTTGGGCGAAGTCGGAAAGGTCGGCGTCGCGATCGACAGTCTCGATGATATGTTGACTTTATTCGACGGCATCCCTCTCGACAAAGTCTCGACGTCGATGACGATCAATTCGACAGCCTCGACCCTTCTATGCCTCTATCTCGCGGTCGCAAAGCGCCAGGGAATCGGTTTTGACCGGGTCAACGGCACGATCCAGAACGACATACTCAAGGAGTACATTGCCCGCGGAACATACATATATCCGCCAAAACCGAGCCTAAGGCTGATCACCGATACCTTTGCTTATTGCGCCGCTGAGGTCCCGAACTGGAACACCATCTCGATCTCGGGCTACCACATCCGCGAAGCCGGTTCGACTGCTGCACAGGAGATCGCGTTTACGCTTGCAGATGCGATCTGTTACGTACAGGCGGCAGTTGATGTCGGCCTAGAGGTCGATGATTTCGCCCCGCGTCTGTCATTCTTCTTCAATTCGCATAACAACCTTCTCGAAGAGATCGCCAAATTCCGTGCTGCGAGGCGATTATGGGCAAGGATCATGAAGAACCGGTTCAGGGCCGAAGATCCAAGGTCTCGGATGCTTCGGTTTCACACACAAACCGCCGGCTCGACCCTCACCGCCCAACAGCCCGAAGTGAATGTGGTTCGTACCACAATACAGGCCCTTGCGGCCGTACTTGGTGGAACGCAGAGCCTGCATACTAATTCGATGGACGAGGCTTTGTCGCTGCCGACGGAAGCAGCCGCGAGGATCGCACTTCGCACACAGCAGGTGATCGCGCATGAATCCGGAGTGGCCGACACGGTCGACCCGTTCGCGGGAAGCTACGCTATCGAAGAACTGACAACGAGACTCGAGGAACTTGCGAGCGAATATATTGCAAAGATCGACGATTTGGGCGGCATGCTGCGTGCCATAGAGACGGGCTACGTCCAGCGTGAGATCCAGGAAGCCGCATATAATTATCAAAGAGCCGTTGAGACCGAGGACGCGATAGTCGTCGGCGTGAACAAATTCAGATCGGACGAGGCTGAATCGATCCCGATCCTAAAGATCGACGAACGCATCGAACGGGAACAAGTCGAGCGTTTAAGGGCGACAAGGGCAAAACGCGACGCGTCGGCGGCAGATGCGGCACTTTCAGCACTCGAATCGGCCGCAAAAGGCACGGATAACCTCCTGCCGAAGATCCTTACCTGCGTCGAATCGTTCGTGACCGTCGGCGAGATCTCAAATTGTCTCCGAAAGGTCTGGGGCGAATACAAGGAAGCCGTTACTCTCTGACGATCCACCATAACTCTATTTAACTGTTCAGATACACTCATATTCCTGTCGCCCTAGTTTGTTCATTTATGGTGACAAACAGTGTTTGTACGTGATATTATCTCCCGTGGGCCTCTCCGGCCGCTAAGATCCCGCCACGCATTTCCACATTCCTGAAACGCTAGATCCCTCATGCCATGGAAAAACTCAACGAACTTCTCAATTCCCTAGCCTCATCGTCCGGCTATGAACTCCGGCTCGAACCTAACAAAAACCCGTTCATCGTCTCGGTGAACGGCACCGAGGATGTCGGTTTCGAACCGATCCTCGGAACGCAGATCAGCATGATGGTCTTTCCGCTGATCCCGCCGGACGTGAAGATGGAACTTCCGACCAGCCAAGAGATCCAGTTCGTACACCCGCACAACTTAGGAAAATTCACCTTTACGGTGACCAAATCGCCATCGGGCTTTGTCGTCGCCGTGCGTCCGGTCGGGGTTGACCCGAACCCGAAACCGATCCAGACGGCGGTCGAACAGACTGCTCAGCCGATTCCTGCACCGGCGATCTCGATGCCCAGCGAACCGCTCGGAATGCCTCAGGTAGATACAACGGTTTTCGAGTTCGAAAGCTCGTCCGTCGCGATGCAGAATACGATGACGCAGGACGTCGGAGCGGCGCCGCTGGCGGAACTTGAGGTCGAGGATGCATTTCAAATACCGGTGATCGAAGCTCCGTCGGGCCCGCCGATCGAGGTGGTCGATGTGAACGATCCGGGATTCCAGACCGTGTTTTCCGACACCTCCAATTATGAACCTCCCGGCCGACGCGACGATTTTGAATTTCAGGTTGAAAGTTATTCAGCCAGCGCCGAGGACACTTCGTCAGCCGTGCCGTCGGCGTTTGTACCGCCCGCCGAACAATACGTTCCACAGCCGGTCGAGGTCATGGCCCAAGAGGTGCCGACGGTCGATCGTCGAAATTACGCAGACCGCAGACAAAAGAACACGTTGATGACGGCTCGGATGGACGCCCTCTTTAATCGAATGGCTGAAGTTGGGGCGTCCGACCTGCACCTTTCGGTGAGCATGCCGCCAATGGTCCGAAAGGACGGCAAAATGCAGCAGCTTGAGTGCAGCGAGTCCACACTCAGCCCGGAAATAATGCGCGAACTTCTGCATTCGATAATGCCGGAGAAAAACATCGAAGAGTTCGAGCGCCGCAATGACACCGATTTTGCTTATGAAATTCCAGGCCTCGCTCGCTTCCGCTGCAACATTTTCATGGATCGCAAAGGCATGGGAGCAGTGTTTCGCATAATCCCGACCAAGATCCTGACCGCCGAACAGCTAGGGCTGTCGCGGGCTATAATGGACCTTTGTTCAATTTCCAAGGGTTTGGTCGTCTTGACAGGGCCGA
>CAYTDJ010000312.1:0-3940 GCA_964436265.1 uncultured Chloracidobacterium sp.
TTCACGATGCCGACTGAACCGGCAATTGCACTTGTCGGAGTTGAGGCGCCTGACGGAGCGACTTCGTTCGAACGTGTTAGGATCCTCGGCTCGCCGCCTGAGCAAAAGTTTTCTGCGGAACAGATCGAAAGGATAAAAACTGCTGTATCCAGCCCGATCGTCGATGGCGAAAACGTCATCTTCTTTTATCGCGGTAAAGCCGAAATGGTTCAGGTCGCCGGCGATATGACGAGCTGGAGTTCCGGCCGCATCTTTATGCAAAAGATCGGCGAAGAACTTTTTGCGTTTCAAACCAAATTCCCGATCGATGCCCGCGTCGAGTACAAATATACCGTTAACGGAAAATGGGAACTCGACCCGCTGAACCCGAACAAACTGGACAATGGTGTCGGCGGGGAGAATAACTTCTTTTCAATGCCATTTGCCCCGTTGCCGCCAGTCAAGGTTCCGGGCAGCGGAAAGAGTGAAAAGTTTGAGATCGACTCAAAGGATTTTGGTAAACGTACGATCAGCGTTTACCTGCCGGCCGGATATGAGACTTCCGCGGAGAGATTTGGGGCCCTGTTTCTTCAGGACGGATCGGATTATGAAAAGCGAACCTATGCACCGGGCGTCATAGACCGGCTGATCAAAGAGTCCAAAATAAAGCCGTTCATTCTCGTTTTCATCGATCCAAAAGACCGGATAAAAGAATATTGGGCAAACGACCAATGGGCTGATTTCATTGCTAATGAGGTCGTTCCCGAGGTCGATAAGCGCTATCGTACGATCGCAGATCGCGATGGCCGTGCATTGCTTGGGGCAAGCCTCGGCGGCATAACCAGCATCCATATCGGCCTGCGTCATCCCGATAAATTTTCGCGGCTCGGCGGTCAAAGTTCATCATTCTGGGTCGATAACGAACGGGTTGTAAAGGAACTTGAAAAGCTGGATCCGGCAAAGACGAAGTTCAGGTTCTATCTGGACGACGGAACTTTCGAAGGTGTTGACGACAGCCGTCGCGTGAATGTAATGCTCCGCGGCAGAGGTTATCCGGTTACATATATCGAAGGCTCTACCGGCCACAACTGGACCGCATGGCGCGAACGCCTTGCCGCGGCGTTCATAGCTCTATTGAATTAGTCTTCTTCTCCGTCGCCTGCCCGCTGTATCTCACGAAGGGTCAGCCCGCGGCGAACTATGAGGACAATGCCGATCGCCGTCCAAAACAGGATGCGGCCCTTTCGGATGATCGCCAGCGTGACGCCTATTCCAACGCCGATCGCAGCGGTTTCGGCAATGAATTGCGCGCCCGCCTCATCCACACCAACAAGAAACGGGATCAGCTTGAACACGATCGTTATAAGGCGGCTCACAGATTCGAGCAGGAATGCGTTCAGAAAATGCCCCGAGGAACTGATCAAACGCGACAGAATGAACCAAACCTCGATCACGCCAAGAACGTGAAACGCCGTCTCGAACAAGCAAATAGGCAGGAATCTTCGCGGATAACGGCGATAAAAGCCGTAGATCAGGTTTTCGAAAAGCCGCACTTGGAGTCTGCCGTGTTCGAGCAGGTGCGAGAACCAGCCATTCTGATACATCCATTCGCAGGTCTCGCTCGCAAAGTGCCATTGGCGAATGATCAGCAGCAATAGAAAGATAACCACAAGGACGATCGCTCCGATCAGAACATCGATCGTGATGGTCGTCCCTTCGTCAAGCGTATAGCTGCGAACAAAAGTCAGAGCGCCAAGTATAAGAAACAGGCTCGTAGTAAAACTGTAAAAAAGATTCTCGGTCGCAACCGACGAGAGTCCGACCACCAGCGGCAGCTTTTTGCGAACGGCGACCGCTTTCGCCGTCCCGCTAATCAGGATACCGAGCGGGATCATGCTGCTCATCGCTTCGCCGATTATCACGGCAGGGACCGTATCTCTAAGCGTCAGGGAATACGGCTCGTAAACGGAAAGCTTCCACGCAAGCGAACGCATCAGGATGCGAAAGGCGTAGATCGCGAGTATCACTAAGAAGCCGAAAATGCCGAAATTCTCAATGTTGTCGGCTATTTCACGCAAGCCAACCGAATAGACGAAATATGCAAAAAGACCGACCCCGCCCACCGTAAGCGCTGTGCCGAGCACCTTTAAACGCCTCGTGTTTTTAGCGGAGATCTGCGGTCGGCGGACGCCTTTGTTCTCGGGTTGGGGTTGCGGATCCACTTCTCGTTGCCTAATGCTTGATAGCTGATTAGAATGGTATTTTATCGATACACGAATAACAAAAGCTTATAGGAAGAACATATGAGTACCGCAGCAGGATTGGCATTATCAAACTCCGGTTTGACCACGTTATCTGAAGAAGAGGAATTGTTCCGAGCATCTGTCCGCGAATTTGCCGAGGGCGAGGTTCGCCCGCGCGTCGAGGCGATGGAGCACGCTTCAAAACTAGATCCGGAACTAATAAAACAGTGCTTTGAACTCGGCCTGATGGCGATCGAATCGCCCGAGGAGTTCGGAGGTGCCGGCTCGACCATTTTCAACGCGATACTTGCTATCGAGGAGCTTGCACGAGTTGACGCATCGGTTTCTGTCTTTGTCGATGTGCACAACACGCTCGTCACCAATGCATTTATGCGTTGGGCGACCGATGAACAGAAGAAGAAATACATGCCGCAGCTTGCGAGCGGCCGTGTAGGAGCCTATGCACTCAGCGAAGCGGCTTCGGGTTCCGATGCCTTTGCGCTGAAAACGCGTGCGATCGACAAAGGCGATCACTTTGAACTCAACGGGCAAAAACTCTGGATCACTAACGGCAACGAAGCAGAGATCTTTGTTTTGTTTGCGACCATCGATCCTGACGCTGGTTACAAGGGCATCACGGCCTTCATTGTTGAAAAGCAATTTGAAGGATTCTCGGTAGGTAAGAAAGAAGACAAACTCGGAATTCGTGCGTCGTCGACTACCGAATTGATCCTTGATAACTGCAAAGTGCCGAAGGAAAACGTTCTCGGTGAGGTCGGCAAAGGTTATAAGGTATCGATCGAAACGCTCAACGAGGGCCGTATCGGCATCGGCGCACAAATGCTCGGAATCGCGCAAGGTGCGTACGAGGCGGCACTGAAATACACCGCTGAACGCGAACAGTTTGGCCAGTCGCTGAATAGCTTTCAGGCGGTTCAATTTCAGCTTGCCGAAATGGCGGTCGAGATCGAGGCGACGCGGCTGCTCGTTTACAACGCCGCACGGCTTAAAGACGCCGGCAAGCCGTTCCTCAAAGAAGCCGCGATGGCAAAGCTATATTCGTCTCGCTGCGCCGAGGCAGTCGCATCAAAAGCCATCGAACTCTACGGCGGGTACGGATACGTAAAAGACTATCCGGTCGAAAAGTACTGGCGCGACTCGAAGATCGGGTCGATCTATGAAGGCACGTCAAACATGCAGCTTCAGACGATCGCAAAACTGATAACTAGCGGGAAGTAGAGTTCGGAATTTCTGGGAGGTTTGGGCTACCTCAATTAGATGATCGGAAAAATACAGAATTGTGAGTTTACCTATAAATGTCCAAATCGGTGGAGCGATCTGACCGAAACAGAAAACGCTTCAATCAGATTTTGCAGCGAATGCGATCGAGGTGTGTATCTAGCCGAAGATTCAGATGCATTTACAATGCTCGCAGCGATTGGAAAATGTGTAGCGATTTTCGTTGACGATCCAGAGTCGGAATTTGAAAACGGAGAAGTCGAACTTCTTGGGATGCCAGCGCCTCCCTAGATTCCTGCGGGCGGCGATCTCGAGTTTTTCGTTGTAATAATATTGTTGTGCATAGTAATGACCGAGGTATGAGATTGCCACTTGAAATAGTGGCTCACATGATACGCACCAAGGTTTGATCAATTGATCGGTGTATCTGAAGAACCAGCGGCAACCGTCAGCTTGCTACTCTTTCGTCCATAAAGGAA
>CAYTDJ010000313.1:0-3919 GCA_964436265.1 uncultured Chloracidobacterium sp.
AGGCAGAGGTCTGCAAAACCTTTATTCATCGGTTCGATTCCGATCGCCGCCTCCATCCAAAATCCGTTCGATATTTCTCTCTAATGGCAAGAACTTTTCGTTTCTGATTTGCGTTAAAGAGAAAGCCAAAGTGTAATTTTGGACGCTTAGTCGTGATACTGAGATTGTGCTAAGGTGAACGAACAATGATAGAAAGTGTTTTGACGTCTAGAGCATTGTTAAGGGTGGGTATATCCATCTCGGTCGCTGGATGCCTCCTTACTGTTTGCGGACGATCTGAAGCCCATGCGCAGAGGCCCGAAGTGGATGTGCCGTCGGTTGTGAGGCCGGGCGCTCCGGGTGAACCGACAAAGATACTTCCTGTTACCACGAGGGCAAAGCTCCCGCCTGTTTCTGCGAAAGACATAGAATTTATGCAAGGCATGATATTTCATCACGCTCAAGCGGTAGAAATGACGGCCTTGATCAATGAACGAACGAACAATCAGGAACTACGATTATTGGGTGCCCGGATCAAACAATCACAGTCGGATGAAATGAATTTCATGAAACGCTGGCTGGAGGCCCGCGGAGAATTTGTATTGATGCCGGTATCAGGCCTTCCAAGTTCGCATTCACATCAGATGCAGGGTTCGGCCGGCGTCAAATTGATGCCGGGAATGCTCACACAGGAGCAAATGAAAGCTCTTGCGGCTTCTAAGGGAACTGAATTTGACCGATTGTTCCTGAGAGGTATGATCCAGCATCACGAAGGCGCCTTGGAGATGGTAAAGGAACTCTTTGATTCGGCCGGTGCGGGCCAGGACGCAGAGATATTCAATTTTGCGACTGATGTCGATAGCGGCCAGCGGGCCGAAATAAAAATAATGAGCAAAATGCTGGGTGAGGATAATTAGAGGAGACATGATGGACCTTAAACGGAATCTTTTTCTGCAAATGATCGCAGTTTTCTTATTTGTGAGCTTTTCTTTTGTGACGGTTACCATAGCGCAACAAGGCCTTGAGAAGGCTCCGCCCCTTCCCGCCGGAATGAAGGGTTCGGATGCGAACGACCCTCGGGCAAAACTGACACCTGGATTGTTTGATGCGGGTGAAGCAGCAATGGGTATTAAGCATTTGGCTCTTCTCAAGAAGCCGGCTGCGTTCCAACTCGGGTCAGACAATGCAGACGATCCGAAAGTCCAAAAGACGCTCGGGCTTCTCGGCGTCGGCGACTCCTCGCAAATACCCAAGCCGGTCCAACTTGTGTTCGCCCAACTGGCGTTCGCCAATTCGGATCTTGCGTTTCAGGGCAACCGGCTCTTCCTTGGTAATTTTTATGGTGTCAATATCTACGACATAGCAGATCCGACGAAGGCCAAATTGTTAACGTCGATGGTTTGCCCAGGCGGACAAGGCGACGTTTCGGTCTATAAGAATTTGATGTTCATGTCGGTCGAAATGCCTAACGGACGGTTGGATTGCGGCGATCAAGGTTTTCCACCACCGGCGAAAGGTGAACAAGGCCCACCGGCTGCGTCGAAGGAACGTTTTCGTGGTGTCAGGATCTTCGACATTTCAGACATAAAGAGCCCGAAACAGGTTGGTGCCGTACAAACGTGTCGCGGGTCGCATACGCATACTCTGGTTGTCGACCCCAATGACAAGGAAAATGTGTACATCTACGTCTCGGGAACTTCGTTCGTTCGGCAAGACGAAGAACTTGCGGGCTGTTCGGCAGGTGCTCCGGATAAGGACCCGAATACATCACTCTTCCGGATCGAAGTAATTAAGGTCCCACTTGCAGCTCCGCAAAACGCTAAGGTGGTTAACAGCCCGCGTATATTTATGGACGCAAGAACCGGGGCGATCGCCGGATTAAGCAGTGCTGCGACGCACGGTAAAGGCCAACCGTCGCCGACTGATCAGTGCCATGACATCACCGTCTATTCGGAACTTGGACTTGCGGCAGGCGCATGTTCTGGCAACGGGATCTTGTTGGACATAAAAGATCCTGTCAATCCAAAGAGGATCGACGCGGTAAATGATCCGAACTATGCGTACTGGCATTCGGCAGCATTTTCCAACGACGGTAAGAAGGTCGTTTTCACCGATGAATGGGGAGGTGGAATGGGAGCCCGTTGCCGTGAGAATGATCCGAATGTCTGGGGAGCCAATGCTATATTCAAATTGGCGGACAACAAGCTGACATTCGAAAACTACTACAAGATGCCGTCGGCGCAGGGCGACAGTGAGAACTGCGTTGCTCACAACGGTTCTCTGGTTCCCGTTCCGGGCCGCGACATTAAGGTCCAGGCATGGTATCAGGGCGGAATTTCAATAATGGATTTCACTGATGCGGCTCATCCGATGGAGATCGGATATTTTGACCGTGGAGCGATCGATCCGAATATGTTGATCCTCGCCGGTTCCTGGTCCGCATACTGGTACAACGGCCGTATTTACTCATCAGAGATCGCTCGCGGCTTGGACATCTTCGAATTGACTCCGACCAAGTTCCTTACACAGAACGAGATCGACGCGGCGAAGGCAGTCCAGGTTGCCGAGTTGAATGTACAAAATCAACAAAAGATCGTTTGGCCAAATAAATTGGTGGTAGCTAAGGCTTATATCGATCAGTTGGAACGTTCGCAGACATTGTCTGCAGGGCAGATCAACGAGTTGCGGCAGGCGATCCAAAAGGCGGAGAGTTCCCGCTTAAAGAAGAATGACGTCAAGACTCTTAACGGTCTTGCGGATTCGGTATCGAAGGTGTCTGCGAAGACCGAAGCTGATTCTGTAAGGCTTCAGGGATTGGTTAGTGTGTTGAGATCACCTGTTCGATAAGTAATTAGGATATCTATGTTCAAAAAAGCACGAGCCTGATGGCTCGTGCTTTTTTCTTCGTATTTATTCAAGATCATCTAAGCGATGCGTTGAGTTTTGCGAGAGCTTCGGAACCCGGACATAGTTCAGCTTCGCCAAGCTTATTTAGTGGTCGGTCTGTCGTGTTTATCAGTTCATGCAGATCTTGTGAGTTTTCGTCCAGATAGAGTAGCCCGGTGAGGATCTCACCCTTCTGTTTAGCTCGCTGCATTGCGTTAATAGCTGAAAAGCGGTCGAGCGGGTCCCAGTCCTTCTCAAGCTTATGGAGGTGTATCGTGGTTCCGTCGTGCATCGTCAGATCCTTGACGCTGCCTGCCTCATAGTTCGCGAGAATTTCCCTTGAGATCGGGACAAAATCCACGGTGCTGGTGGCTTCGATGTGCTCGCGGACATAATCGTAAGATTTGGTCGATCCGGGATTGTTGTTGAACGTTACGCACGGGCTGATTACGTTGAGCAACGCAAAGCCCTTATGGTGCATGGCGGCTTTCAGAAGAGGAACGAGTTGTTCCTTGTCTCCTGAAAAGCTCTGGGCAACGAACGTCGCGCCAAGTTCGATCGCAAGACTCGCAAGATCGATCGCTTCGAAAAGGTTCACACTTCCCGCCTTGCTCTTTGAACCGACGTCGGCGGTCGCACTGTCCTGGCCCTTGGTCAAACCGTAACAGCCGTTGTTCATTACCAGGTAAACCATATTCAGATTTCGCCTGACAACGTGAACGAACTGTCCCATACCTATCGACGCCGTGTCACCGTCGCCGGAAACGCCAAAATAGATCAGTTCGCGATTGGCTAGATTCGCTCCCGTCGCAACTGAAGGCATACGTCCATGCACCGAGTTGAACCCGTGCGAGTTCGATAGAAAGTAAGCCGGTGATTTTGACGAACAACCAATGCCTGAGAGTTTCGCGACCTTGTGCGGTTCAATATTCATCTCCCAACATGCCTGAACAATGGCCGCGTTAATAGAATCATGCCCGCACCCCGCACATAATGTCGAAAGCGAACCCTCATAATAATCGACCGTGTAACCAAGGTCGTTCTTCGGTAATGC
>CAYTDJ010000314.1:0-3914 GCA_964436265.1 uncultured Chloracidobacterium sp.
CAACTTGCAAGGCGATTTCGGGGTACTCGATAAGATCGACACCTCGCACCGCTTTCTCTACGGCCATCGATATTGGCCGCAGGTTAAGCAAGCAGTTTTAGCGCGTGCCGAAAACGAAGCGGCATTCAAAGACATCGCGACGGAAATAAAGGGGATCGCATCTGAGGTTGCCAAGACCTCAAATGCTGACGAATCTCTGACGACTGCTATCGCCGCAATCGGCCTGATGACATTGGCACAGGCTGGATATGACGAACTGAAGGCCGCGTCCGGCATTGCCCAGAAACCTGAAGGCATAATGACGAAGTCACCGAACGACATAGTAGCTGAACGTGCGAAAGACGATTCGCAAGGAATTTTTGGATTTCTAAAAACTGTTGATAAGCAGTTCTCGGTTGCTTTTGATTCATTCGCCTCATCGGGCAAGTTTAAGATCATCAACGAAGAGGAGATCGCGTCCGCTTCGCAAAAAGACCACACCCGCGATTGGCAGTCTCTCGACTCCCGCTGCTGGGACGGCCCTGTCCCTATCGAGTGCACATCGGCTTCGTGCGGAACTTGCTGGGTCGGAGTGGTCGGAGGACAGGAAAAACTCTCCGAACCTTCAGCCCGCGAAAGAAAACAAATGAAGGTGTTTGGGTACAACCAGCCGGACGATACGAAACCGTTCATGCGGCTTGCCTGTCAAGCGAAGGCCACTGGAAATGTTTCGATAGTGATTCCGCCATGGAACGCTGTATTTGGCAAGAAAGTCCGGGGAAACGTTGAAGATGTCGAACTTGAACCCGTCACGACGTCGGCCAAGAAACTACGTGAGACGATCGCAACGGCCGTATCAGGCGAATAGGAGTGCAGTGAAAATGACGGCCCCGTGTTCGCCATCATTTTCCTGTACCGGTCATTAAATATCGTGACTTCAGAGTCCCGCACATTTCCACCGGTCGTACTCGTATTGATCGCCGTGTTTCTATGGAGCACCGGTGGGCTATTCATTAAGTCCACGACGATCGATGCGTATCAGGTTACGTTCTTCCGAAGCCTGTTCGCCGCGGTAACGGTACTCATCCTCACGCGTAAGTCGGGCCTGAAGATCAACGGATTTGGCATTCTCACGTCGGTCATCTACGCACTTCTTCTTTTCCTATTCGTATGGGCCACGAAAAAGACAACGGCAGCGAATGCAATATTCCTTCAGTACACTGCACCTATCTATATCCTTGTCCTTGCCCCGTTTCTGATCGGTGAGAGGTTTCACTGGCGAGATCTTGTAACCGTGGTGATCGTACTCGCGGGAATGAGCCTGTTTTTTGTTGGCCAACTTCGGATCGAAGACTATCAGGGAAACACCGCGGCGCTTTTCTCGGGCATATTCCTCGGGCTCTACATTATGCTGCTGAGGCACCCTCGCGGAAAGGGCTTTAATCCTGCGATCGCGGTGATATATGGAAACCTGTTGCTCGCGTTGGTAAATGCCCCGACGGGGATCGCTGCGATACCAGCGATGACACCGATGGATTGGTTCGCCGTCGTATTCTTAGGAATTTTCCAAATAGGCATTTCATACATCTTATTCATCAAAGGGGTGGTCGGCGGGACCAGGCCACTAGATGCGAGCCTAATCGGATTCATAGAACCGCTTTTGAATCCAGTATGGGTCTTCCTTTTTGTAGGAGAACGCCCGTCGCAATGGGCGATCCTCGGCGGAGCGGTGATCGTTTCCGCGATCGGAGTTCACACGATCCGTCAATATTCCGGTAGAAAAGCGGAGGCATGAATGCCTGAACATTCTGCTTCGTTTATTACGAAAAGGGCCGAGACCCGGAGTCTCTTTTCGGCCCTGCGGAATAAGTAGTCATCAAGACCCCTTGATCTTTAGCGGTCAAAGCCATCCGAATTGATCCGTTGGACCGCGCGTGCGACGGGATCGTCCGTTAGCACTAGTGCTTCAGACGTCGCCATCTGTCCGTCAACCCAGACGCGAAAGGTAAAATATCCCCGCGTCCAGTTATTCATTTTCGGAGCTTTCGTTCGCCAATAACCTGTTGCTGCCATTCCGCTTATCGGTATCGTGATCGGGTTATCAAAACCGTGGGGCGGCTTCCCGGCGGTATTAAAGATCACCTCAACACGTGCATTGGAATTTTGCGGAGCCTTGTTGAGCGTGATGATTATCGAAACGCTGTCATTTATGCCGGCCCGGTCACGTCCCCATTTGGCCGACCTGATTATCGAACTCTGCGTCTGGGCCTTCTCAAGTTTTCTGTTGTCTGCGGTTGGTGCATTCGGGACAGGCCTTCTTCCGCCTCCGATCCCTCCTAAAAACGACATGTATTTAGCTCCTTTTGAATTGGGAATAATATTCCGGTGCGCACCCAAAAATGTGCTTCACCACCTGCAAACGCGAGGTCATTCAACAATTCATATCATTGTGATCTAAGGGAGGAGGACTCGCTCTTAATTGGTAATACCAATCAACTTATATCTGTGTTAACCTCTGTTAACATTCGATATGTGTTGTGATAATCTTTACCAATACTTCCAAAAACAGGGCGTTATTGACTGTTTAAGTTTATTTACAATTAGCCTTTACTAAATTTTAGAGTCCATTAACGAAAAATATGGCGAACTATACTATTCCCGAGAATATTCAAAACGAAGAACTCAAGCGCTGGGTCACCGACATGGCCGAACTCTGCGAACCCGATGCAGTCTATTTGTGCGACGGTTCCGACGAAGAGTACGACAGGCTTTGCCAAGAAATGGTTGACGCAGGAACGTTCATTAAACTCAACGCGGAAAAACGGCCCAACAGCTTTTTGGCGCGTTCCCATCCTTCCGATGTAGCTCGTGTCGAAGATCGCACTTACATTTGCTCCCTTTCAAAAGGTGACGCTGGCCCAACCAACAACTGGATGGCGCCGCGCGAGATGAAGGCGATCCTGACGCCTAAATTCCGAGGCTCGATGCGTGGCCGGACCATGTACGTCGTTCCCTTCTGCATGGGGCCGATCGGTTCGCCTATCTCACAATTTGGCGTGCAGTTAACCGACTCGCCGTATGTTGCCGTCAACATGAAGATAATGACCCGAATGGGTCAAAAAGCACTGGACGCATTAGGCGAAGGTGAATTCGTCCACTGCCTGCATTCGGTCGGAATGCCGCTTTCAGAAGGCCAGGCAGACGTCGCATGGCCGTGTTCGCCCGACCCAAAAGACAAATACATCGTTCACTTTCCGGAAGAGCGTTCGATCATTTCCTACGGTTCGGGGTATGGCGGCAATGCATTGCTCGGTAAAAAGTGCCTGGCGTTGCGAATCGCATCAACACTAGGCCGCGAACAAGGATGGCTGGCTGAGCATATGCTCATTGTTGGAGTAAAGTCGCCGAGCGGCCAGAAAGATTATGTTTGCGCGGCGTTTCCGTCTGCTTGCGGCAAGACGAACTTCGCGATGCTCATTCCGCCGAAGCCGTTTCAGGAGGAAGGTTGGGAGATAACGACTGTCGGAGATGACATCGCATGGATCAAACCCGATGAAACAGGTAAGCTTCGAGCGATCAATCCCGAGGCCGGATTTTTTGGCGTTGCACCGGGAACTAACTACAAGACGAACCCTAATGCAATGGAATCCATCAAGGAGAACACGATCTTCACGAACGTGGCTTTGACGGATGACGGCGATATCTGGTGGGAAGGAATGGATGGCGAACCGCCGGCACACGCTATTGATTGGCAAGGTAATGACTGGACGCCCGAAAGCGACAAGCCCGCAGCTCATCCAAATGCTCGCTTCACGGCCCCGATCACCCAATGCCCTGTCGTTGACGAAGATTTCGACAATCCCAAGGGCGTTCCGGTTTCTGCTTTCATCTTTGGCGGCCGGCGAAATTCAGTCGTACCGTTGATACAGCAATCG
>CAYTDJ010000315.1:0-3912 GCA_964436265.1 uncultured Chloracidobacterium sp.
AGGTATCGCAAAATACGCAAAAACCAGTACAAAGATGAAAATGTTATCAACGGAAAGCGACTTTTCGATCACGTAACCTGTGAGAAACTCCAGTGATACGTTCCAAGCGGCCAGATCCGGAATAAATCCATCCAGCGACATCAGCCTTTCATCCTGAGGAAATTTCCAGAGGGAATATCGGTAGAGAGCGAAATTGAAGACGAACGCGAGTCCAATCCAAACCACGGTCCAGATACTGGCTTCCTTAAACGAAACAGAATGGGCTTTTTTGTGAAAGACTCCAAGATCAAGAGCGAGCATCCCAAATACAAAGACCGTGAACAAAACGTAGAACCACCAATATTCCGAAAAGGGAAATAGAACCATTTGCAAAAACCTCCGTAGATCTCGGTTCGCAAAGGAAAAGACCCTCTACGACCGATTTTTTAAGATCGTCGTAAAAGGTCTCGATACTTTTTCACCGTGCCGGTTCGACCTCGACTAGGACGAACGTGATGACGACAGCGGCAAACCCTTTCGGGCTATCTACTCCCCTAATTTGTCTATCAAACGATAATAAACGGGCGACTAACTTGTCAAATCTCGTTCAGCGAACATTTGCAGCTGGTATCGGAATATCGGAGCTAATACCGAACTGCTGAACCCTGATCGTACCGCTTGGATAGGGCATGATCCACCAGAACCCGGTTTCTGGACGAAATACCGCAAGATCGCTTTTACCGTCGCCGTCGAAGTCTCCTGGAGAAGGTATGTCAGTGCTCTGACCAAATTGAATGCCGACAAAAGCATTATCTGATGTCCTGAGTTGATACCAAACCCCGGTGCTTGGGCGAAAAACGGCTAGTTCCGCCTTTCCGTCGGAATCGTAGTCCCCTAGTACCGGCTTATCTTCCGAAAGCCCAAATTGGGCGGCCATAAATCCATCGCGGCTACGGTTTACGTACCACACCCCGTCCCTGTACACGGCAATGTCCGTTCTTCCATCCCCGTCGTAATCCGCAGCGACCGGACGGTCGGTCGAGATGCCGAATTGGATCCCGGAAAATCCGTCTCTGCTCGCAAGAATGTACCAGATACCCCCGGTTGGTCTATAGACAGCTACGTCATCCTTCCCGTCACCGTCAAAATCGCCTGATTGCGGAATGTCACCCGGCAGACCAAACTGGATGGCCGTAAACCCGTCTCTGCTTCTCAGCAAATACCACGTCCCGCTGCGGAACACAGCATGATCGGTCTTGCCGTCTCCGTCGTAATCAGCTGGAGCCAACTGATCAGTTGCGATTCCAAATTGGATCGCTGAGATCGTCTGACCCGCTGAATTGAAAACCCACCAGTTTCCGTTTTCAGGCCTAAAGATCGAAACATCAGTTTTGCCATCACCGTCAAAATCAACCCAGCCGGCCTTTGTGGCAGAGTTACTTCCAAAGACCGTGAATATCAACACTTGCGAAACAGCAACACCGTTTGCGGCGGCGGGATCCTCAACGTACCAACGCCCGTAAAACGTTCTGCCGATCAAGTTGCGATCGTTCGGTATGTTTACCGGAATGGATGCGTAACCTATTCCTCCAGGTGACGAAGAAGTTGCGATCGACGTCCTCAAGAAAGCTGAAGTAGCGGGTATAGTGCTCGTTTCGCCCGGATCTTGTGCGTCAATGACCAAAACGGCGTTTGCACCGGGAGCCGCATTGTCTACCGAAATGGTGAATTCGGTATTACCGACTACGGGCGGCGCAAATGCGGAGATCAAGGGAACCCGTCCCGACGTACCGGGGATACCGGTCCCGTCAACAATGGGAACCCGATTTGACTCAGTATAGAGTTCGGGCCGCGAAAATTTTCCGCCTTCACTCGTAACCCTAGAATCAGTAAGCGGCCGTCTCAAGAACGCGACAAGATCGGTCTTCTGCTGAACCGTTAAATTAAGCGGACGCACCAGATTTCCAGGAAAATTACCGGCGGCCGTGAAATCTCCTCCTCGATTATAGAACTCTACGACATCTTCAAGAGTTTGAAACCGCCCGTTATGCATATAGGGCGCGCGCAATTCGACGTTCCGCAAGCTGGGCACACGAAATTCACCTAGGTTTGCAGGGTCATTTGTAACCTGAAAACGACCGGTATCTTCATTCTGGGGACGGACGCCGATATTAAAGAATGCGTTATTCGTGAATAGGTTTCCGCCGTGGCAAACATTGCAGCCGCTTTGATTGAATACTCCCCGACCTCGATTTTCAGCAGCCGTCAGATTAGCGATCCCGGCTGCGTCAAGATCCACTGGGGTCCGGTCGGAATACAGCGTACGTTCGTATGCTCCTATGGCCAACGCTATGCGAGCCGGGGTGACCTCCGTCGTGCCGAACGCCTCAGCAAACAGCTCAGGATAAGTCCTTCCGCCGATCCATTCTCTCATTGTCACGGGAATATTTGGCGACACGGCTAATGGTTTCGAATTCGCGATTCTTTGAGCGGTTTCTGTCCAGTTTCGGCCCGCGTGTCCCATTTCGACCCCGCTAACAGGCGGAACGACGGATTGACTTTCAAGGGCACCACCGTTGTTGATCACGATTGCGTTGGTCAACGGATCTCTAAAAGTTGGAGCGGCACGTCCATCCCAAAAAAGCGTTGGAGAGTATGCGGCATTTATCATCGAGTTCGCTTTTCGACCCGTCACCTGCACTGAAATTCCAAATATCGACGACCAGGAATAGATTCCATTTGATTGAGTCTGAGGTATTCCGGGCGATCCGATAACGTCGTCATTGGTACCCAACGCTCCGTCAAATCCCGGGTTTCTTGAACCAGGATTAGTGAGAGAGCTTCTCGGGTCACTTCCCCCCCTTGCCGGAATATGACACGTACCGCAGGCAACCGTTCGGGTTGACGATAATTGTTCGTCCCAGAACAGAGTCTTCCCAAGTTCGATCTTGGCTGCCGTAATAGGAGACGCGGGCGGAACCGGAGGAGGTTCTAATGGAGGAACCGGCCCTCGAGGGGTTGCCAAAGCACGCATGCCCTGATCAGATGAACTCAGCTCGCTCACCCCTGAAGTGTTTTCCGCACGAACCCAGTAAAAAAATGGCGATCCTGCGATGACATTTAGATCGAAAAAGAAATTGGCCTGAGTGGTTCCGATCTCTGATGCATTGGCCGGAGAATTTGTCGAATTGCGAAAGATACGATAAAGCGTTGCGCCACGAACGGCGGACCATTCTAGTCCGACCTTGTTTCCATAAACGGAGTCGGTTGCGGTCAACCCTTGAGGAACTCCGGGTGGGGAACCGGTCTGTCCGCTGATCTTCCGTTCAATCTTGCCGGTAGCAATAACTGAGCATATCAGCGCAGCGGTGAGAAAAACTGTGGTCTTTAGCCGTCGTTTTGAAAAAAAAGTGACAATCATTGGATCAATGTGGGGTAAACCAGAATTGGGAATACTTTAGTTCATAATTGGACGCGCTGGAAACACACATAGCCGAAAAATTAGCCTTTAGGTCCCATTTATCCTTCATGAAATTGTCGCAAAGTACACGGCTGGTGGAAGTCAGCCCGCCATCGTTAAGTATGCTATAGTCATTAATTTAAGCGGTGAAAAGGCATAGCCTATACTCAGGTATTTTTGTGAAACGCATTGAGATAATACCCCTTGGCGGGATCGGCGAATTTGGGATGAACTGTATGGGCATCCGTTATGGCGATGAAATGATCGTCGTCGATGCGGGAATGGGCTTTCCGGAGGAAACGCCCTACGGCGTTGACATTTCCATACCGAATTTCGATTTTCTTGATGAATATCGAGATGATCTGACCGCTCTCATTCTAACGCACGGGCATGAGGATCACATCGGAGCACTTGCTTACTTGCTAAGGAAATTCAATCTTCCGGTATATGCGTCTCGGTTTACTCATGCTTTA
>CAYTDJ010000316.1:0-3880 GCA_964436265.1 uncultured Chloracidobacterium sp.
CTTTCGCGTGATCTTGGCAGCAAGTCGCGCCTCGAAGCTGTCGACCTTGTCTCCGGCGGCACGATTTGGCAAAGCGAAAAGGTCAAAGGTGATGTGATGCAGCTCGCAGTCGACCCTCAAAACGACCTCATCGCGGTGGTTCTAATACGTGGAGCGCGCGGTGCATCGGGCAAGGAATTCAAGGGGAAACCGATCATTCATGTTTTGAGGCTCTCTGACGGAAGCGAGCTTTGGAAACGCGAGCTCGACGATGATGTCGAAATGATGCCGTCGCGTTTCGGCGAAGATCTCGGCGAGATCGCTTACACGCTCGACAATTACCGGGCGCCATTGATGATCGACGGCCGGTTATTTCTTTTCTATGACGGCTCGACGAGCTGCGACGCTCTTACCGGAAAGGAGAAAGAGCGTGAGAAATTCAAAATAAACGAGACCGGCCTGGCTCTGACCGAGGCAGATCCGGTGATCGACGATTCGCATATTTATCTTTCGGGCCGCGGGCGGATCAGAGCAATAGACCGCAAGACCGGAAACGTGGCCTGGAAGGCCGATGATGTTGGAAACGCCGCTGAAATGGCATTGGTCGGCAAAACGCTTTTCGTTCGTACCGGCGGACAATTTACCAGGCTGTCCGATGGCGAGGTGGTCGAACGCGGGCCTTATGGTTTGGCTGCGATCGATGCCGTGAACGGCGACGTCAAGTGGCGTTTCAAGGGCGCGGATAAAGGAATAACGAATTTTGTCTTTGCGGATGCGGAGACCATCGTGATCGCGGACCGCGACGAGGTGATCACGATCGATGCCGATACTGGGCGAAAGCGGGACAAATTTGACCACAATGTCGAAAAGGCCCAATTCGTTCTGATAAACGAACGTGGGAACGTCGTGGTTGGCGGCAGGAACGAGATCGCGGCGTTTACGTTAAACCGTGAGGCGAAACGCGGTGCACGGAGTATTGAAACAACAATGGAATCTAACATTCCTGTGTTCTTCGCCCTTACCGACACGACTTCGCAGGCTAAACGCGAGTTGTGGCGCGTCAGGCATAAAGCTCCGGGCCGCGGCGTCTTCCGCATTGTTGCGGGCATCGCCTTGCGAGCCGCTGCGCTTTATTTCCGTTACGGCGGGATCGCAACATCGGCTCTCGGAATCGCGAGGGGTGGACTAAGCTTGGCGAACACTGTGAATTCGTTCAGATGGTCTGGTATCAGATCGAGATTCGGATCGTTCGACCTCACGACGCTCGCCAGCAATACAGCCTCAAGGTATGCGACGCAAACCCTATATTCGTTCGGTTCTTTTGCTCGAAATGCAAATTTAGCCAGCCGCGTAAGCGGAATGCGGATAATTACTCCAACCGGAATCCGCGGAAGTATCGCGGGCAGGATCACGCCATCGCGATCCGAAGTTCGCGACAGCATTCTCGATCGGCTCGACCCGACTCGGTACGCCGAACGGCTCTCCGATCATTTGCTGCGAAAGAAGCGGCTATCTGAACTCCGCGGGAACTATATGTATTTTTATACAGACCTCGAACGCCCGTTTGATCAAAAAGGCCTTGCCGGAGTGAACCTCCATACAGGAAAAGACGCGAGGTTCATACTCGCGTCCGATCCTGATCCCGGGTTTATTCTTGATGAATCGATAAACCTGCTGTATTCGGCCGATGGCGATAAACTGCAGGCGTTCGACGTACTCAGCCGCTGATCATTTGAACAACGCTGCGGCGTCGAGTTTATGATCAGAGTTTGCCCACGCCGCTTCAAATTCCTTTCGAACGAGAGCGGCTGATGAATCTTTCCCTTGGCGTGAAAGAGCCTCGGCCAGGCCGAACAGCGCTCGTCCGCTGCGCGGATTACGCCCGATCTCTTCGCGGAACGATCTCTCCGCCTCGGCAAACTGGCCATCCATCATCAAAGCGCGTCCGAGCCATTCACGGGTCGGCAAGTCCCAGTCCGGCGGTTCGGCATAATTGACCTTTGACTCGGACACGGCCGCCATTCGAAAAGCAGCGATCGCACCTTTACGGTCGCCGCGAGAAAGAGCTATTTCACCGACCAGAAGATCATCGGCAACCTTTAACGCCACACTAACCGGAGTCGTGAAGAGAACAGCTTCGGCCGGTATCTTCTTTGCCGTCTCTCTTAAGGCAGTAAGTTCCTTTTCTGCTTCTTCGGGCTTACCGGTTTCTGCCAGCGCGATTCCGCGCGCCATGTGCCAATGAGCCGCCGTGATAAGCATTTCAGGCGCGGGTTTGGGATACTTCATTATCTCGTCCCACTTGTGAAATCGAGTCAATGCGATGATCGGGTACGGCATGAACATCTCGAGCATCGGCATCGTTTTTACATTCGGGCCGACATTCGCGGCAAGTTCATTGGCCGCTTTGATCGCGCCCGAATAGTTCCCCGCTTCGGACTGAGCTGACGCCAGCATGTGAACATTGTGGTTGTAGTACATCAACGGGTAAATACCGCTTGCACCGCTCCGCTCGATGTAATTCTTATCGGCGATAATCGCGAGTTCATTACTTTTGATCGCTCCCGCATGTTCGCCGGTCAGCAGGTAGATATGTGACGGCATGTGCACGAGATGGCCTGCACTCGGGGCAAGACCGAGCAATCTGTCGGCTGCCGCTGTCGCACGTTCGGGGCTCGGCGAGGCTTCGACAGCATGAATGTAATAGTGGTTTGCACCGGTGTGGTTCGGATTTCGCTTCAATACGCCTTCGAGTACGGCAACGATCTCGAGGGTTCCCTCTGCCGGTTTTCCATCCAGCGACCAAAGCTGCCACGGCCGCAGGTTCATCATGCTCTCGGCGTAGAGTGTCGCAGCATCGAGGTCGTCCGGATAGTTTTTGACGAGCTCAGCCATCGCTGCCTTGTAGGCGTTGGCTAGGGCCTTCGGATCGGCCTTGGCGTCGGACGAATATCTCTTTGAAAGCGCCGTTATGTAGGCCTGTTCGGCCTTAGAGACCTTTGGCGCCAGCTCGATCGCCCTTTGAAGCTCGACGTACGCTTTTGCAAATCGGTCTGTATTGCCCGGGTCGTTGTAGTTAGCCCCCAAACCGAGCGACATTCCCCAATATGCCATCGCCATATCCGGGTCGAGTTCAGCAGCTTGCTTGAACGAAGCGACGCCCGCATCGTGATTGAACGCAAAAAGGTAAGCTAAGCCCTGATTGAAATATTTCTGCGCCTCAGCGCTCTTGGTCGTGACGGGATGATCGACGTTACCCAGGCCTTCGTCCAGCCACATGAGCCGCTTTGGCGGATCGATCTGGACGCCGTGGCCGTGCTGGGCATATGCATAAGAACTTAGTGCTAGGATAAAACCAATTATTAGTGCTTTCATTTTTTTTCTCCGTAAAGCCCGAGATTTGAACGGACTTTACCAGTTTGAGCCTACGAGGTTTTGTTCAATATATCTTTAGGAGACTCTGAGATCTTCATGAAAAACTTCTGAGTAGTTGCATCAGAGGGTCTCAGACTCATCAAACGGAATTCGAACCTGAAATCGGTCACATTTAGCGCGGATTTTATCACCGAACTACAAAATTTCAATCAAATTCTCGTTGATATTGCGAAACCGCGAATTTCCAATTACATTTGTAACGATCCCGCTCGGAATTACACATAACATATGAAACGAATCCTGATATTAGCTATGCTGGTGTTTGTTTGCACATCGGCCGGGACCTCTCAACCGAGATCCACTGCACGAGGCATCGATCCCGAAATACAAGAGATGATCCGGGAGATCTCGGCTAAGAACATCGAGGCAAGCATTCGCAGACTCGTTTCCTTCGGAACGCGAAACACATTATCAGAGCAAGACAGTCCGACCCGCGGGATCGGTGCGGCTCGCGACTGGATCTATG
>CAYTDJ010000317.1:0-3880 GCA_964436265.1 uncultured Chloracidobacterium sp.
ATCTAAAGTCCCGAATGGGCACCAGCGTTGTTCTGATAACGCATGACCTCGGTGTGGTCGCCGGAATGACGGACAGGACGATCGTTATGTACGCGGGCAAGGTCTTTGAACAGGCGTCAACCAGACAGCTTTTTGCGAGGCCGGCAAATCCGTACACGAAAGGTCTGATGCGAAGCGTTCCCGGCCCGGAACACGAGCGGGGAAACGGGTTTTACCAGATACCGGGCATGCCGCCTGATCTGGCAAATTTACCGATCGGATGTCCGTTTGCCGAACGCTGTGATCGGGCAGAGGATATTTGCCGCAATGAATATCCTCCATTTGTAGAGGTCGCCGAGGGACATCATTCATTGTGTCATTTTGCGAATACGGTATTTGAGGAGTCGAACCAACGCGCATTGAGTGCAATTTAGCATTTGGAGTCCACTATAATGGAGAGCCGTCAGCACGCGGCGTCGCGAGAAAGGATCATTTATGAAACTGAGATCGTTATTACCACTATTTGCTTTGGTCTTTGCCGCTCTTGGCTGCTCCATGCTTAAGAATGTCGCAAGCAATGGACAACAGGGAAATTCAAGTACCGTTAATTCGAACGGTTCGTCCTCCGGTTCGACGTCGACGGACAGTTCAGGTCCATTTTCACCAAGCGGCGACCCGAGGGCTGATATCGAAAGAATGGCGGACCGTTTTCTTTCGCAAAAAGCATTCAGGACAAAAATGACCGGAACCGGGGAGACGCCGCTCAAAATGGAGGCAGAGTATTCTGCACCGGACCGTTTTCGCGTTAAAACAAGCAATGGCGCAGAAACCGTGATAATCGGCAAAGACGTTTATTTGAAGGTCGGCGATAAATGGCAAAAGATGCCGGGCGATATCGGATCAACCGTTCCCGATCTTAGAAAATCGTTTGACGAGCAAAGCCGCAAATGGCTCAGCGACGTAAAGTACCTCGGTGAAGAAACCGTGAACGGTAAACCGTCGTTGGTATATCAATATCACAATAAAGGCCCGGGCGGCGTGGGAGAGAACGATTCCAAGGTCTGGATCGCCAAGAGCGACGGGCTTCCCGTAAAGATCGAAGCGACCTACACGAGCGGGAATCTCAAATCGATGTTGATCGAATATGAATACGACCAGTCGATAACCATCGAACCGCCGGTAAAATGATCGTTCGATGACAGCCGAGAACACTAACGCCCTCATTTCGATCGAGGACCTTCACGTCCAATTCCGCTCATCGGGCGGCCTTTTTAGCGCAGCCAGAGACATGAAGGCGGTGGATGGCGTGTCGCTCGAAATCCAAAAGGGGGAAACCCTAGGACTCGTCGGCGAATCGGGCTGCGGCAAATCGACACTTGGAAAGGCGATCTTGCGGTTGGCCAAGCCGTCCGGCGGTAAGGTCATTTTCAAGGGTGAAGACCTTGTGAGTCTTCCCCGAGCGGCCATGCGTGATCAGCGAAAGCACCTTCAGATGATATTTCAGGATCCATTTGCGTCGCTGAACCCGCGAATGACAGTGGGCCAGATACTCGGCGAACCGTTACGTGCATTTGGTGTCACATATGGAAGTGTAAGAACAAAGGTCCAGGACCTGATGGAAACTGTAGGTTTGAGCAGGCGATATATCGATCGATATCCGCGCGAATTTTCCGGCGGACAGCTGCAGCGGATCGGTATTGCGCGAGCACTTGCCGTCGAACCGGAATTCATCGTCGCTGACGAACCGATCTCAGCTCTCGATGTCTCGATACAGGCCCAGATAATGAACCTGCTCAAGCATCTCCAGGCGGAAAAGAAACTGACGTATCTTTTCATCTCGCACGACCTTCGGGCAGTTCGCCAACTGTCGGATCGGGTTGCCGTGATGTATCTCGGCAAGATCGTCGAACTTGCCCCGGCCGAAGACATCTATGCCGATCCGCTGATGCCATACACAAAGGCGCTCATTTCTGCCGTGCCGGTTCCTGATCCGGAGATCGAGGCCCTCCGCGAGCGGATCATTCTGAAAGGTGATGTTCCATCGTCGATAAAGCCGCCCGGTGGATGTCGCTTCCATACGCGCTGCGCTTACGTTGCGGACGAATGCAAACGAACCGTTCCTCAGCTAGTCGAGATCAAACCCAAACATTTTGCTGCGTGTATCAGGATCAACTCCGAAAACCCGAACCTCGACGCTAATTTTGCCGCAGGAAAAACCGCGATCGGGAAATAGAAAAAGACCCGCAGATCGCGGGTCCCATCGGCCTAAGGCCAAACCATTGAATGAAAAGGAAAGTTAACGGTTTGACGCGGCCGCAGTCGAACGGTTGTTAGCAGCGTCCCGCAAATTGCGGATCTTTTCGTGCGCCGCGACAACCTCAGCGTATTGATCCTGGATCACTTCTCTGACGTAGTCCGGGAGGTCATTTTCCTGAATCTCCTCATAGGCGTTTTTCGCCGAATCTTCGCCCCGCTCACATTCGTTCAAGATCGCCGCTTCATCTTTACCTGTGACTACCGACTTGATGTTCATCCAGCCGCGACGCAATGCTCCGGTCAAGCTTCCTGATTCCTCAGGGTCCCCGCCAAGCGTTTGAACCAAGGTTTGCAGTTCGCCGGTAAACTGAGAGCGGCGATAGGCATATTCTCGAAAGAGTGTTTTAAGATCGGCGCGGTCAACGCCTTCTGCGGCTTGTTCAAATCCGGATCGTCCGTCATTGCAGACAGCGATAAGGTCGTTCAACAAGTTGATGACACGATCATTATCATCCGAATAGGACGATGATCTGGTGTCAATGATCGGCCGGGTTGCTTCTTGATCGTTTATCATTTTCATACCTCCAAAATGCTATTTCCAACGATTCGGTCAAATTGACTTGATCCTTACCATTCAATACGCGTGCCAATGGCGATGCATCGGCGTTTTCAGTCCTTTGCGGCGTGTTCTCGTGAGTTTTCTGCAATTCTTACAGACACTTTTGCATCGAATCGTTTCACACGGAACCTGTCGATCTTGTGTGGAGAGCGGTGATTAGAGGGCCGCCTAAGCGTGTGTCATAATCGAAATACCCTTAAACCCTTTGGGCAGAAAAGTTTTGTTGAAATCGCTTGCGGATTAGGTATTTGTAGCAGGTATCACCAAATCACCGCACGATTTTGCGTAGCTGAAACACGCGCGCACGGGAAAATTGCGTCGAAATAGATGGAGCCTGTCATTCCCCCAAAAGGCACAATACTTGAACGCCTGGCCGCTGAAAACGGCGTGGCTATCGTTGTTGTTGACGAACGATCAAATGAGATCGCAGCCGTCAACAACAATTCGATGTGCAGGCTTCTGTATCCTTCGACGGACTTTGGGCCCTCGTGTGCCGAATACTGCGGAAAGGCCTTTGAGCGTGCAAACGCGGCCGGAGGACCGATCGAGTACGAGTGCTACGCGGGGCTTACTTGCAAAGCATTTCCCGTACGTGAATCGGGAAGATCGTTGGTCGCGATCGTTGGACGGACATTCGTAAGATCAGCGAATTACCGGAAGGCAACCGACAAAGCGATAAACGGTGATTGGCGGCGATTTCCTCCTTCTGAATTTTTCGACAACGTTATCCTTTCCGGCTCGTCCACCAACCTCGAACGGCTTGAAAGACAAATTGAGGAGACCGACAAGTCCTTTCTGGACGATTATGTGAAACAGCCGAAAAAGGCCCGGGGGAAAACCGCCGCGGAAACCGAAGAGATCCAGGCGTTTCACGAAAAGCCTGTGGCCGATCCGTTCGAGTCGTCACTGCTCAACTATAAGCTTGAACCCGAATCAAAGGCTGAAAAAAAGCCCGATCCGTTTGAATCGTCGATGGTGAACGCTACGATCGATCTTTCGGAGGCCTTCCGCGAACAGGATCAGGAC
>CAYTDJ010000318.1:0-3878 GCA_964436265.1 uncultured Chloracidobacterium sp.
AAGGGCAGTTCGTCGCGAGGCGAAGGGAGCGCATAACGTCGATCGCCTTAAAGGAAAGTTTTGATGAAGAGAGTTTTTCTTCCAATTTGTTGTTCATTGCTTATCACAGGTTCCGTCGCGGCTCAAACGCCGGAGCCTACGGTGACGCCGTCTCCGATCCCGACGATCGCAGTAACGCCGGCTGTGCTTCCGGATGAACCGCCGCCAGTCGCTCCAAATTTTAAGGCACCTTCGCGTCCGCTCCCGTCCGCAGAACGGGTCGGTGTCGATAATGCCAATCAGCTGTCGCTGACTCTTGAAGAAGCGATCGAAATGGCATTGAAAAATAATAATGACATCGACGCATCGCGAAACAGTGTTCAGATCGCTGAATTCAACCTTCGCGGAGCACGCGGTATCTATGATCCGCTGATCGAGGGCGAAAGCTATTACGACAGCACCTCCATCCCGACGGCGTCGATCATCGGTGGTGCGGTCAATGGCTCTGTTACCCAGAAGCGATATTTCGGCTCAGCCGGTTTTAGTGGTTTCTCACCATATTTCGGAGGAAGCTACGCGGCCCGGTTTGATTCGTCGAGAACGAAAACCAGCAATACGAACGCAACCCTTAATCCGCAATTTCCGTCGCTGCTGACGTTTACCTACACACAGCCGCTGCTCCGAAACTTTCGTTTCGACGGCAGCCGACGCCTGATCGAGATCGCGAAAAAGAACCTTGCTCTCAGCGATTCGCAATTTCGCCAGCGTGCGATAGATGTGATCGCCGCCGTCGAACAGTCGTACTGGAATCTCGCATTTGCGCTTCGCAATCTTCAGGTGCAGATCGACGCGGTGAAACAGGCCAGGACGCAGCTTGAAAGCAACCAGCGGCAAGTGGAGAAAGGCGTTCTGCCGCCCATCGACCTTGTCGCCGCGAACGCACAGATCACAACGTTCGAACAAAATGTTTACACTGCTCAGGAAGACGTGACCCGGGCGGAGAATACGCTTAAGACGCTGATGCTTGCCGAGCGTACTGCATCAGAATGGTCGCGGCCCATCACACCGGTCTCACCCATTGATCTTGATCCGCCAAAGATAGGGCTTGACATCGCCGTTGCTGAAGCGTTGAAGGGCAGGCCTGAGATCACGCAGTTTCAGGCGAGCGCGGATGTGAACGCGATCGACGAGAAATATTATCGTGATCAGAAAAAACCTGAGATCAACATTGTCGGCAGTTATACCGCCCAAGGCCTTGCCGGTGCTGTCACAAGCGTCGGGACCGGCCGCGTGCCTGAAAATCTGATCGGCGGCTACGGAACGTCCCTCGGCAATCTCATACAGCTCGATTATCCGTCTTACCGGCTTGGCGTAACGATCTCGCTGCCGTGGGGAAACCGGGTCGCTGAAGCCAATCTCGGCCGCGTTCTTGCGGAAAAGACGCGCATCGCAAATCAACGCGCCCAGGCCGAGCAGATCATCGAGGCAGAGGTCCGAAATGCGCTTCAGGCGCTCCGTTCCGCAGAGGCGCGGTTACAGTCCGCGGCGGCAACACGTTCGTCCGCTGAACAACTCTACCAGAGCGAACAGCGTCAGTTTCAGGCCGGAACGACCACATTCTTTCTCGTTTCACAGCGTCAGACCGAGCTTGTCGCCGCACGCGGGCGTGAACTTCAGGCACAGACGGACCTGAACCGCGCGATCTCCGAATTTCAGCGTGCTATCGGTTCCACGCTTGAGGTCAACAACGTGACGGTCTCATCCGGCGGCGGCCTTTTCCGCCGTCCGTCGCCTCGCGATTCGGCACTGAACCGGTTCGAAGCTAAATAGTCTGGCTTTACCTTTCGTCACTCAATACATTCTTTCCGTAACAATTTGAAACATTCCCGCTTGGAATTCGAATAAGATATTTTCGATATTCTATTTCTGATGCGAGGAATTAATGTTACGAACGTCTTCTAGATTACTGCTCATCGTCGCAATGGTCGCGGCGACTACGATAGCGGCATTTGCACAACCTGGTAAGAGCGGCATTGACGTGCCGGTGACCTATTACAAACTGCCAAACGGATTGCGGGTCGTACTTTCTCAAGAAAGAAGCGCGCCACTGGCGGTGGTCGCAGTCTATTACAACATCGGTTTTCGAGTAGAACCCCGCGACCGGACCGGCTTTGCCCACCTTTTCGAACATCTGATGTTTCAGGGTTCGAAAAATCTCGGGAAGATGGAGTTTGTAAGGCTCGTAGAAAGCAACGGCGGCGTGCTGAACGGCTCAACGCGTTTTGATTTCACAAACTATTACGCTGTGATGCCGTCGCACAAGCTCGAAACGCTTCTCTGGGCCGAGGCCGACCGCATGCGAGGTCTCGACATAACGCAAGACAACCTTAAGAACCAACAAGGCGTTGTCGGCAACGAGGTCAAGGTGAATGTTCTGAATCAACCCTACGGAACGTTTCCCTGGATCGACCTGCCGATGGCGGCATTTACAAACTGGTACAACTCACATAATTTCTACGGAGATCTACACGACATCGAAGCAGCGACGCTCGAAGATTCGAAAGCTTTCTTTGACAAGTATTACTCGCCGAAGAATGCTGTGCTGGTCGTGACCGGCGATTTCGAAGAGGCACAGGCAAAGACATGGATCGACAAGTACTTTGCAGGTATCCCGGCACAAATGCCGGATCCGATCCCTGATCTTTCCGAACCGCGCCAGACCGAGGAGAGGACCGTAACCCGAACCGACAAACTCGCAAAGAAACCGGCCATTGGTTTCGGCTATCAAATGCCGACGCGGGGGACACCTGAGTACTACGCGATGGGATTGATCGACCAAATACTGCTGCAGGGCGAAGACAGTATGCTCTATCAGGAACTCGTCAAGAAAAAGAGCTTCACCAGCGGCCTTTCGGGCGGAATAAATGGCTATCTCGGCAATATGTTCAACTATAACGGCCCGATGCTTTTTTCCGTCGATCTTATTCACGACGAGGGCTTCACGCCACAAGAGATACTCGCTTCTGCCGATTCTGCCATCGAACAGCTTCAGAATAAGCCTGTCGATCAGGCGACAATTGACCGGGCGATCGTCAAACTGCGCTCGGGCCTTTATGACACGATGTCGCAGTTTGGAGGTGTCGGCCGTGCGGACCTGCTCGCGTGTTTTGCGTTGTTCGACGATAAACCGCAAAAGATCAACGAGATCGAATCGAGTTTCAGAAAGGTAACGCCTGAGCTGATCCAGAAGACGGCAAAGGAATACTTAAGAAAGACCAACCGTACCGTCGTTGTCGTCAACGTCGAAAAAGCCTCTAACAATGCGGGAGGTGAAAATAAGTGAACAAGTTGAAACGAAAGATCTCAAAATCGTCTTCCCTGCATTTATGCGTTTTTGCCGTGACGATCTTTGTCCTCGCGGTAACATCATTTGCTCAGAAAGAAACACCGCCGTCAGGCGGCCAGCCAAAGCCGTTTGTCTTTCCAAAGACCGACGATCTCGTGCTGCCGAATGGAATGAAGGTAACGCTTGTCCAGTATGGTTCCGTACCGAAGGTCGCATTTCAGGCCGTCATCTACTCCGGTACCAAGGACGATGCGAAGGGCAAGAAGGCTGTTTCCGAGACAACCGGCCTGATGCTGAAGGAAGGAACGAAAACCCGAACGGCCGAACAGATCGCACTTGAGGCGGCGAAGATGGGCGGCAGCTTGAACGTCGGCGTCGGTACCGACAGTACCAACATCAGCGGCGAGGTTTTGAGTGAGTTCGACACGAAGTTTCTCGAACTGCTTGCCGATGTCATGCAAAACCCAAATTTCCGTCAGGAAGACCTCGACCGCCTGATGCAGGGCAAACTTCGACAGCTTGCCGTCGCGCGCACGCAGGCGGGCAACCAGGC
>CAYTDJ010000319.1:0-3877 GCA_964436265.1 uncultured Chloracidobacterium sp.
GTGGCCGTTGCTACTCTTGCGCTCGTCGTGAGCAACGGCCTATCGATCGGCGGCATTCCAGTTTTTTATAAGTCGATTCGCGAAGACTTTGTCGCCAGCGGTGCCGTGCCCGCCGGTAATGCCGAGAGCTTTATAGCTTTCGGCGCCACGCTGACATTCTTTTTTGCGGGGATACTATCGTCGGCGGCGGGATGGCTGATACAGCGATATCGGCTTCGCACGCTAATGCTTTTCGGCAGTTTCATGCTCGGCATCGGGTTGGTCGTCCACTCGCAAACGATCAACGTGTATATCGTTTATGCGGCCCGGACCATCATGGGCATTTCGCTTTGCTTTGTCGGGGTTCTGCCCTGCATTGTTCTCGTTTCCAAGTGGTTTGTCCGCCGACGAGGTCTCGCGTTGGGAATCCTCTTAACGGGAACGAGCATCGGCGGTGTCGTAATACCACAGATCGCAACACCGCTGATCTCCTCGCTCGGTTGGCGGATGGCGATGGTGATGATCAGCTTGCTCATTTGGCTCGTACTGATCCCGGCGATCTTCATTTTTATAAAAGAAACCCCTGAGAGCATCGGAATGCTGACTGACGGCGACGGTAATGTTGATGGGACTGCTCCCGCGCCTGCCACCGGCCTTTCGTTTTCGCAAGCGCTGAGAACGCCTCTATTCTGGACGCTCGCACTTTGTGCCGCCGCGGTCTTTTATCCGATCTTCGTTTCTACTCAACAGTTCATTCTTCAGGCAGCAAAGATCGGCCTTTCGCCGCAGCAGGCGAGTCTTGGACTTTCAACACTCTTTTTTGTAAGCGTCAGCGGAAAGTTTCTTTTCGGGTATCTTAGCGACCGGTTTTCACCCACCCGAGTTATGCTCGTGTGCTGCGCGGTAATGTTCGCTTCAACCCTTGTCCTCTTAGACCTGACTGCCGCGACCGCTTTCGCGTTTCTGATTCCGTTCGGGTTCGGCTACGGCGGTACGTTCGTGCTTCTCCAGCGGATTGCCGCAGATTATTTCGGCAATCGTGACTACCCAAAGATCCTCGGTTTCTTGATAGTGATCGAAACTGTCGGAGCGTCGATCGGCGGGCTCGTTACGGGGCGGATGGCGGATGCGGCCGGCGGCGATTACACACACGCTTTCCACATTGTCATAGCGGTTACGGGAGCCGCATTGGTGCTGGTCGTCATCCTCGATCTGCTGTCACGACGCTTAAACGGACGGCCAACATCCATCTCTTGATCGGCCATTACCAGAAGGCCGGTTTGACCGCTCGTTTTGGATTCGATCGCCAACCGTGCGAGACCCTTACTGCGAACACGTGTCCTGAATGATGGCTCGAAGCCAGCGATGGGCGCTGTCAGCATCCATCCGAGGATGCCAGAGTAGCGAGATCGCTAATTCGGTCGAAGGGAACGGAAGCGGAAAGCTCCGCATTCCCGATCGCAGGTTTGCCGTGTGTCGCTCGGGGACTGTCGCGACCAGGTCTGTCATGCGTGCAAGCGCGATCGCGGTCGCAAATCCGCTTACCGTGACGGCGATCTCTCGCTTTTCACCAAGCGACCCCAACGGATCATCAACAGGCCCTTGCAAGATCCCACGACGAGACACGCTGATATGCCTGCATTTCAAATATCTCGCAAGAGTCACTTTCCCTTTGCTCAGTATGTGGCCCGAGCGTACCACCCCGACAAATCGGTCCCGGAACAGTGCCTTCGCCCGCACCTCGGGACCGATCTCTTCACTGACAACGCCGGTTTCCATATCTATCGTTCCGTCCCGAAGCCCTGAGGAGTCCCGGTCTTGTTTTTGAACGAATCGAAGCTTTACCTTTGGCGCCTCTGACCGTGCGCGCTCTATAAGCAGCGGGCCGAAATTCTCAACGAATCCATCGCTCGTTCGTATCGAAAACGTCCTTTCAAGCCGTTCCGGATCGAACGATTCCGCCGGGCCAAGAGCCGCTTCGGCATCTCGCACGATCTCACTCACACGGTCACGCAGTTCGATAGCTCGCGGCGTCGGGACTAATCCACGTCCGGCACGGACCAGCAGAGGATCGCCCGTCGTCTTTCTCAGTCGTGCCAGCGAACGGCTCATCGCCGAAGGGCTAAGGCCAAGCCGTCGGGCCGCTCGCGTTACATTACCTTCGACGAGCACCGCTTCGAGTGTTAGCAGCAGATTTAGATCTGGTTTTGCCACGAGACAGATGATAAGCCAGATATAGCGTTAGATGCAATTATAAATTGTAAACTGTGCGTCTTCCGCCAGATGTCAAAAACATCAATAATGAAAGGCGTTATGACGAGCACCGAACCAAACAAAAGAACATCATCCTCGATCCGATGGGCTCTGGCGGGCCTTTCCCTATCTATGCTTATGCCGTCGCTGGATACGAGCATCGCAAATTCCGGCTTGCCCGTTCTGGTCAAAGCATTTGACGCCTCATTCCAGCAGGCCCAGTGGATCATCCTTTCATATTTGCTTGCCATCACGACGCTGATCGTCAGTGTGGGCCGCCTCGGCGATATTGTGGGCCGTCGCAGGCTGCTGCTGATCGGGCTCGCGATATTCAACATCGCATCGCTTATGTGCGGAATCGCCGATTCGCTGCCGTTCCTTATCTTTTCGAGGGCTGCACAGGGAATTGGAGCGGCGATCATGATGGCGTTGACCGTAGCAATGGTCGGCGAGACCGTGCCAAAGGAAAGGACCGGCAGCGTGATGGGACTTCTCGGCACGATGTCAGCGATCGGCACGACGCTCGGCCCCTCGCTTGGCGGACTGCTGATGTCGTCGTTCGGATGGAGGATGATCTTTCTCGTCAACTTGCCGCTCGGCATCGTAAATTTTGCGCTCGCGTCCGTGTATCTGCCGGCAGACCGGCGGAATGGGAACGTTCCGACGCGGCCGGAGTTCGACTGGGTAGGAACGCTTATACTCGGCCTGACGCTTGCGGCTTATTCACTGTCAATGACACTCGGCCACGGTTCTTTCGGGGGCCTGAACATTGCGTTGCTGATGGCCGCCGCTGTCGGAACCGCGCTGTTCGTCCTTGTTGAATCGAAAGCGTCCTCTCCTCTGATCGACCTTTCAATGTTTCGTGACATGGAACTGAGCGGTAGTCTCGCGATGAGTTTACTCGTCACTACGGTTTTGATGGCGACGCTGGTCGTCGGGCCGTTTTACCTTTCTCGTGGGCTCGGGCTCGACACGGCGTTTGTCGGTGTCGCGCTTTCGGTCGGTCCGTTGGTCGCAGCATTGAGCGGTGTTCCCGCTGGCCGAATCGTCGATCGCTTCGGTTCGCGGCGGATGATATTGTCCGGGCTTATGGGAATAGCAGCGGGCACGCTCCTTCTCAGTCTTCTGCCGACAGGGGTTGGCCTCGTCGGATATCTTCTGCCTATCGCGATCGTTACCTCAAGCTATGCTCTGTTTCAGGCAGCAAACAATACGGCGATCATGAACGGAGTTTCGCAGGAACGCCGTGGCGTGACATCCGCGCTTGTAAGTCTTTCCCGAAACCTCGGTTTGATAACGGGTGCGTCAATGATGGGAACAGTCTTTTCTGCGGCTTCGGCTGGGACGGAGATGACAACTGCCGATCCAGCTTTGATCTCATACGGAATGCGGATGACATTCGGCGTGGCTGCTGCATTGATGATCGTTGCGTTAGGTATCGCCGTGATGGGCCGGATCCGTTCACGAACTACTATTTTTCAGGAAGCCTGAAACTGACGCACGTTAATTCAAAACAGAAACGGCTATCCGGTTTGGATAGCCGTTCGATTGTAAAAATGGTCGGGGCGAGAGGATTTGAACCTCCGACCTCACGGTCCCGAACCGTGCGCTCTACCAGGCTGAGCCACGCCCCGATAAGTCAATC
>CAYTDJ010000320.1:0-3874 GCA_964436265.1 uncultured Chloracidobacterium sp.
AATGTCTTGAGTTCAAGCGTCTGCAGGTTCATCGCGACAAGGCCGCGGCAAACCTGATGATCATCGAGAACGAGCGAAAGCATCTCCCAGCCTTCGTACTTGCTGACCTTTCCCTGTGTTTCCCATTTGCGCACCTGTTCATCGAGCGCATAAAGAAGCTGCTGGCCGGTCGATGCTCCGGCGAATGCGGTACGGTGATGCAGCGTTCCGCCGAACCGGCGAAAATCAAGCAACCCTTCTTTGGTTCGCGAGAACGGCACACCCATTCGATCGAATAGGTAAATGATCTCGGGAGCCATGTCGCACATTCGTTTGACCGGCGGTTGATTGGCAAGAAAATCGCCGCCGTAAACGGTGTCGTCCAGGTGCTTTGCCGGGGAATCGCCCTCGCCTTTTGTGTTCACGGCACCATTGATGCCGCCTTGCGCGCATACCGAGTGTGACCTTTTCACCGGAACAACAGAGATAAGATCAACGTCGTGGCCTGCTTCAGCGATCTTCATCGCCGCGGCAAGGCCCGCAAGCCCGCCGCCAACGATCGCTATCTTCAATCCATTTGAACCCATATTAGTAGGAACCCTAACTAAAATCTTTTCGGTTCTGAAACCTTCTTGGTTTCAACCTTGTGCTCACACATCGACTGCGGAAACAGTCCGCAAGGCCGGACAAACGACACCGCTGCGTTCGTACCGACTCCAAACAAACCGATCGCAAGAGCGATACATGCGTATAGCGCATACTTCTGTGCGTTCTCACCGATCACAATGCCCCAGTCCACCGCGAACAGCCAGAACCCGTATGCAAGGTGCCATGCCGTTGCCGCAACTCCGAGAATGTAAACGACCATTACCCAGGTAATGGAGAATTCTGCCGAAACAATGTTGTAAGAGAGGTCGGCGTTACCGGCGATCGGTGTCGTGTTTAGTCCCGGAACAAGGCCAAACCGCATATTCAATACATGGAAGAAAATGAATACGAAAAGGAAAATACCGGTCGCTCGCTGAAAGAAATAAAACCAATTTCGCGCCGTTCCGTACGTGCCGACATTCATTCGCGCTTCGGACGAGATGATCACGCCATAGATCGAATGAAACAGGAGCGGAATGAAAATGCCGAAGATCTCGATCAAAAGCAAATAAGGAATATCGTGGATCTCCTGTACCGCCTTTTCGAATGCCGCCTCGCCGTTCATCGCTTTCGAATTCGTGAACATATGCACGAAGAAGAAAAGCCCGAGCGGAACGATACCGGTGATCTGGTGAAGTTTCCTTAACAGAAACGTTCTGCTGAATTTGATCGCCATACGCAAAGAAAACGTAAAAGCCCGAATTTGTTTATCGAATCTCTCAAATTCTAAATCCAATGAGAGAATTCAGCAATTCCGGGCATTTGATTTTATGGTAGCGAATTTGGTTTATTAGTAGAAATGAATTCTTTTGTTGAAATATATTAGCTTGGCAGTTATATAAAACGCTTTATGCATATTGAATCCCTAAAGGTTTTCTGTGATCTTGTCGATCTTCAGAGCTTTTCCTTGGCGGCCGAGCGTAACTTTGTTACCCAATCGGCCGTCAGCCAGCAGATACGTTCGCTAGAGGAAAGATTCAAACGAAAGCTGTTGGAACGTGTTCGGGGAAGGCGAGACGTGAAGTTGACGCCGGCTGGCGAGGTGTTCTATCGAGAGGCAAAGAACGTCCTGTCAGCGTTCGATCAGCTTCAGGAGAGTCTTCGCGGGCTGGTCGGCAAGATAGGCGGTACGGTGAAAGTCGCTTGCACCTATAGCGTCGGACTTCACGAAATGCCGGCAAAGGTCGGCGAGTTCATGTCTAAATTTCCTTCCGCAAGGATCGATCTGGAGTATTCACGAACGACCCGCGTGGTTCGTGACGTCCTGAACGGATCGGTCGAACTCGGTATTTTAGCGTTCCCTGATCCAAGACGCGGTTTGACGATCGTTCAGATGCCGACCGACCGAATGGTCCTTGTATGTCCGCCCGGCCACAAGTTCTCGTCCAGGACACAGGTCAAGACCAAGGACCTTGACGGCATAGATTTTGTCCATTTCGAAAGAGACACGCCGACACGAAAAGCGACCGACCGGATCTTGAAGGCTGCCGGAGTCGAAGTAAAGAAGGTCGCCGAGTTCGACAATATCGAGACGATAAAGCGTGCGGTCGAGGTTGGCTTCGGAGTTGCGATCTTGCCGCTCCCAGCCGTGGTCGACGTAGAGAAAGCCGGACGATTGGCGGTTGTCAAACTTGCGGAGAAGGACTGGGTTCGTCCCGTTGGCGTGATACATCGCAGCGACCGCAATCTTTCGCTTGCGGCAAAAAAGTTCGTTCAGCTTCTCGAGGAAAAAAACTGAATCGATTCACCCCGGTTTCCAACCAACAATGATTTTTTTCTTTCATTGAAGGCATTTTTGACTATACTAGGTGAATCGAACAAAGTTCGTCTGTAATTGCCTTTCGCCGGCCCGCGCACGTCGTTCATTTCGTTTCGGCGGTGCAGACCGCATTCAATTCAGATTTGGAGGGTCACCATGAATGCCATCCAGCCCGTTAAGGCCTACACCATCGTATTTGAAGAATATCCAAAGTACATTTACGCACTTGTCCACGGAGACGAGTACGGTTATGAGGTTTTGGAAGGTTTCCTTCGGGAGGTAGCGGATGAATGCAAGAAGCGAGGTTTTGATCGGGCGTTGATCGAGGAGAACATTTCTGCTACGGCTTCGCAGGAAGATATTTACAGGGTGGCGACAGAATTGGCCGAACTGGGCTTTGCAGAGATCAAGCTCGCTTACATTGACCGTTTTCAGGAGCAGCAGGAATTGAATGAATTTGGAGAGGACGTTGCCGTAAAGAACGGAGTTAACGTAAAGGTCTTTTCCGATCTGGCAAGTGCCGACAAATGGCTCACGTCGGACGAAAAATGAGCGAACCCTCGAAAACGAAGCAGTACCGGATAAAATTCGACAACCGCCCTGAGTATCTCCACGCTCACATAAGGGCGGACCAGGACAGCTACGAGATCTCAAAACAGTTTTGGCAGGAGATCGCGGATGAATGCGGCCGGGTAAGACCAAAAAGACTCCTCGTAGAAGAAGATATTGACCGCCCGATCGAATCAATAGCTGACACTTACCAGGGTGCATCAGAGCGCCCGCTTATGGGATTGAGCGGAATAAAGATCGCGTTTTTAGACACTCATCCCGATCAGCATGAACAGAACCAGTTCGGTGAACTCGTTGCCCGGAACCGCGGCGTCAACGTAAAGGTTTTCTTTGACCGCAAGGAGGCCGAGAACTGGCTGCTCGCCGACCAATAGATGTTAGATACCGACCTTAGTATTTTTCTCAGGATCGTGGTCGTCTCCTTGCTTGCTGGAGCGCTTGGCTGGGAGCGCGAAAGCGCCGGCAAGGCCGCCGGACTTCGAACACATATCCTTGTGGGCATCGCCTGCGTTTTGTTTATCGCCATCGGACAGTTCATGGCAGTCTCATTTCGGCCATATGGCGACCATGTTCGTTTTGATGCCGCAGGACTGGTCGGAGCGATAGTCACCGGTATAAGTTTCTTGGGCGCGGGAATGATCTTTTTCAAGCGAGGATCTACCGACGTGAGAGGACTGACGACCGCGGCGGGCATCCTAACAACCGCCGGCATTGGGATCCTGGTCGGTTTGGAGCGCTATTTTCTTGCGGTCGGGAGTACGGTGATCGTATTCTTCGTTCTTCGGTTTGTTAATATCTTCGAGCAGAAATACCTGGAGCCGCGTTACAAACAACCTGATCAAGGATCGCATGACGACGATGCCCCCCGAGACGTCTAACTCATTAGAGTGATCGGTGTTTCATTATCTACGTTGTTGA
>CAYTDJ010000321.1:0-3858 GCA_964436265.1 uncultured Chloracidobacterium sp.
ACAAGGTGATGTCCTAGTTCTTGAACACAGTCCCGACGTTCTGCCGATGATCACTGGTGATCTTGCGATCTCGAAGGACACAAAGCTGCTGCTCGCGGCACACACTCACGGCGGACAGGTTTGGCTGCCTGTATTTGGCAGACCGATCGTACCGTCGATGTTTGGACAGAGATACGCCGCAGGACAAGTTATCGAAAACAATTTGGATGCGTTTGTAACGACTGGCATTGGTACCAGCATTCTACCGTTCCGTTTTTTGGTCCCCCCTGAGATCGCAGTGATCACGATATCGAGCAGATAAGCCTCTTGAAGACAGACGCCGTGCCTCGTAGCAACATGGCCACTGAACTAGCATGCCGTGAGATTCCACACCCATTCGCGTCGGGATTCACGCTTTTTTTGTGAAATTCTAATGATTTACTTGCCTTTTGGATGGAACAGCGCTTGCGTTAATAACGGTTATGCAGCGTTGGAGCGCTCAGGATAAAGGTTCGTCGCAATGTTGGCGAATTTCCTTGGGCTAAAACGTTTGCGCTGGGAGGTACCACGATGTTTGAGAAAACTTTAGAAACCGTTGACAACGGAAAGGGCCGCTTCGAAGACGTATTGGAAAACAAGTTTGCGGCCGTTGCTCTCGATGTCGATCTGTTGAAGAAAAAGGTAGAGTACGCGGTCGAGGACGCCGTTATTGATGCACAACGACTTGCAAAGCGGGGCCGTCACGCCATGGAAGATATGGTCGATGACACGGCTTATTTCATAAAAAAGGAACCGTTTAAGTCAGTTGGTATCGCGGCATTAGCCGGTCTCGGACTGGGTATATTCACCGGATGGCTGATCAGTCGAAAGCCGGGAAACAATATTCATTAGTAGGCGGGATGGTGAACGGGGAGGTTCTTATGACCAGGACTGAAAGTAATTTGAAACGAGCGATCGCCGGTGAGGCAAAAGCGAGACTGGAATATACGGCATTTGCTATGAAAGCAATGGAGGAAGGATTTCCGGAATATGCACAGCTATTCATGGAAGCAGCAGGAGCTGAAACCATTCATGGTATCAGCCATCTAAGAGTCGCCGGGGAAGTTAGATCAACGTTCGAAAACCTTGATGAGTCGGCAAACGGTGAGGATTTCGAGATCGAGGAGATGTATCCGGAATTCATCAGGGAGGCAAACGAGGATTCTCGCCCTGACGCGGCCGCATCCTTCGAATTGGCCGTTGAACGCGAACGTCATCACAGGGAGATGTTCAAAAAGGCCTTTGCTGAAATGCAAAAGTCGGCTGCCAAAGCGGCGTAACCGGCAGCAATTTCGTCGGGCATCTACTCTCCGGATGCCCGTCTTTCATCAACGAAGCATTGATCTGACGCGGTCGAGGCTGCCGTCGTTCGGAGCGGGCTTTAATCCGAGTATCTTGCACATAAGCTCGTAAACATCGACGTTTGGGAATGGTTCAGAAACAAAACCCTTCTTGAACGCCGAACCATGAGCGATGAATGTGGCTCGCATTGATTCCAAAGCGTTATCGTAGCCGTGAGCCCCTCTAGGCTGTGTAGGATCGTCAACCTCTTTCATCCAGTCATCGTATCTTTTGTGATTCGACGTTGACCATCCTTCCTGCGACGAACAGATAATAGGCGCGACCCGTTTACCGTCGCGATAATGCAACCGCTCTGGAATATCTGCCTTCTTCCAACAGGTCACGTGCGGTAAACCTTTTATCTTTTCAAAAATAGAGTCTTGCTTACCCGGCTTTGGAAAGATCTGCACGATCTCGCCGGTCCACAAGATCCGTTCCGCATCGTCAAAGTCAAAATGGTCGTCAAGAAACGTCACGTTTCGAACGTCTACTCTCGCCATTCCGTGATCCGAAACGATTATTACATTCACCAGTTTGTCGATCCCGCGAAGTTTTAATCCTGACATCAGACGATCGATCGAAGCATCTACATCCCAGACGGCGTATTTGGTCTCTTCGGCGTCGGGGCCGAATTCGTGTCCCGCATCGTCAACGTCGCTGAAATAGAGCGTGATCATCGTTGGGCGATCGGAAATAGGATTGTCCAGCCACGATAACACCTTGTCAACCCGCATGTTGTTCGGAACTCTGCCGTTGTAGTACCTCGATTTCCACAGATTGATGCGTTCGATCGGAGCTTCGGTTCCAACGAAGAAGTAACTGCCGGAGAGCTGTCCCTGCTTCTGTGCTGTAACCCAGATCGGCTCGCCGCCCCACCATCTAGGATTACGCACCTCCTCCCTCTTACTCATTGTGAAAACGGTATCAAAATCGAAAACGTTGTTCTCAACGATCCCATGATGGGCAGGATAGAGCCCTGTTGCGATCGTGTAATGATTTGGAAAGGTTTTCGTGGGAAACGACGGGATCATCCATTTAGCCCGAACGCCCTCATTTGCGACCCTCGTCAATGCCGGAGGCTTAAACCGATCAAGGTAATCGGACCGCATCCCGTCGATCGAGATAAGAATGACCGTTGGTTTGAGATCTTTGATCTTTGTCTGTGAGAGAACCGGCGCTGTGAAGATAAAACACAGCAGCAGGGCGAACCGTGACCAACCGAGAGAATACGGATGTTTAGACATTTGATTTTCTAGTGTTTGAACTCTTGACTGCTTGTCGACTATTATATCCGCGAACGTATCCGCATCAAATTCAAACCGGGAGAACTCTTTGTGAACAAAGCATATTCGAAACCCACGCTCGTTATTTGTCTGTCCATCATCGCGTCAGTCGGACTGGCGTGTAACAGCTTTAACAAGAACGAGACAGTCTCGCCAGCACAGTCGAACGATTCGAGGTCAACCGACAATCCATCCGCACCAACAAGCACAGCGTCGAGGACAACAACGGGAAGCCGCGAGATCGCAGGCGATTACACGATCACCGGGACCAACGAAGGCGGCGGAGGGAGCTATGGCGGTGAGTTAAAGGTCACAAAGCGTGATGAGGTGTATCAATTCAGCTGGTCGAGCGGCGGCCGGACGTATGACGGTGTCGGCGTTCGATCGGATGACAACGTTGCAGTGGCGTTTACCGAAGGAAGCGACGGGAAAGGCTGCGGGGTAGTGTTATACAACATAGCAAGCGATGGTTCGCTCGAAGGTAAGGCTGGTTATTGGGGTGTGAACAAGTCGGAACTTGAGAAAGCGACGCGCAAGTCCGGCACGGAGCTAGAAGGGACATATGATGTCGTAGGATCTGCTCCCAACGGCTCCGAATACAAGGGCACACTTTCCGTTAATAAAGCCGGTGTCGGTTATTCGTTCACGTGGGATACAGGCATGACGACCAAAGGCTTCGGCGTGCGCACAGGCACCAAGGTTGCGGCCGGTCTCGGCGGAAAACAATGCGGCTTTGTCAGCTACGAGATCAAGCCCGACGGCACGCTCGAAGGCAAGTGGGGCGGACAAAACTCGACGTCAATTGGCACTGAGATGGCGAAAAAGAAATAATAGTGGTTGAGTGGCGGTCTATGTTGACAGTTTGCGTGATTATGGCTGGCGGCATGGCCCGTCATGCCATTTGATCGCGGATACGGTCGAAGAACTGATGGAGTTTGCCGTCGGAATGGGACTCAGGCCCGAATGGTTTCAACCTAAAAGCTCGCCGCATTTTGATCTGACCGAAGAGGGGAGAAAACTTGCCATCCAACACGGAGCGGTGGAAGTGAATCAAAGGGAAATGATCGCGATACTCAGAAAGATCCGTGCCGCGAACAAAACCGCGGATATCGAATAAAGAATGAAAGCCTTTGCATTATTTACAGTGTTGACGATCTGCTTTTACACGTCCGGATGTGAAGTCCAAAGCGACATAACTAAGAAAAGCCTTGAGAAG
>CAYTDJ010000322.1:0-3844 GCA_964436265.1 uncultured Chloracidobacterium sp.
CCTCAACCTCGCCGCATCAAGTACACTCGTCAGCAGCACGATGATCGACGACAAGAACGTCGTAACGATGACGCCCGACAACACCAACCGCTCGACGTTCATCCCCGCCCGCGAACGTGCCATCTGATAAACGACAATTGTCGCGATGCCCGCACCCGCAAATGCCATCAACGGCCGGGCGAAACCAAATCTCTCAAGGAACACGAATGCGAGCATCGTCCCCAACGCCGCTCCGTTCGACACACCAAGCAGATAAGGCTCCGCCAGTGGATTTCTCAACAATGCTTGCAGCGACGCACCGGCAACCGCCAAGCACGCTCCTACGCACGCGGCCAGCAACACTCGCGGTACGCGAATGTCAAAGAGTATCGCCCGTTGCTGCTCGGTCAGCTCGAATAGAGAGAGTCTTTCGCTTCCGATCGACACAGCCGATCCCAGCACCAAAGCAAGGGCAGTGATCAGTAATAACCAAATTGTGATCCGTCGGTTCAATCCGTTCTCTTCAAATCCAGGCTACTGATGTAATTCTTTGGCGATCTCTTCCAAAGCATCTATCAACCTTGGTCCGGGCCTCGAAATAATATCCGCATTGATGCGGTAAACCCGGCCATTTTTCACTGCCTTTGAATTCTTGAACACCGCGTTCGGCTCCCTATTATCCTCGCTGTCGGACAGGATGATCACGTCGGGATCCAAAGCAAGAGCCGTCTCTTTGCTGAGCTTCGGATATGCGGTCGCCACCTCAGACGTCGCCGAAACACCTCCGGCCCGGTTTACGACCTCGGTCAAGAACGAATCCTTACCGATCGTAAACAAAGGATCTTTTGAGATCTGAACAAACACTTTCGTTTGCGGTCGATCTTTAACCGATGCGGCAACCGCTTCTGTCCTTCGATCAAGTTCTGCGGCAATCGTCTCGGCAACAGATTCTGTGCCGAATAACCTTCCGAGCGTCTTCAAGCTGCGGCCGATCCCGTCGAGGCCTTTAGCATCGGTTACGAAAACCGAAATATGCTGCCGTTCTAAGGTCTGCATGAAGGCCTCTAACTGCGATGCAGTTGATACAAAGACCATGTCCGGCTTCAACGCGACGATACGTTCGATATTCGGAGTCTGCGTGTCGCCGACCTTTTCGATGGACTTCGCCGCATCCGGATAGTTACAGTAAGTGGTCACGCCGACCAACCTGTCACCTCCTCCGACCGCAAAGATCGCCTCGGTCAGACTTGGCGCCAGCGAAACCGCTCGCTCGACAGGACGTCTCAACACGACCTCACGACCGAGGTCGTCTCGAATCAGGTTCGCCTGGAATTCCGATTCCGACGGCACATGCCTAGGTTCAATTTGGCATCCGGCGATACCAAAGGAGACTAGCAAAAGGCTTAGTAACTGGATCGTGCCCCTTTTGATCAAAGAATTCCGCACTCTACACTCCGCATTAATAAAACGCCTTGTTCCCGCAGTTCGATCATCGAACCAGAAAACAAGGCGTCTAATTATAGAGTTACCGTGTCTGCCGCCGATGTCTTTACGCGAAACATCAAAAAGGCAAAAAGCTCCGGCGAGGCGGCCCGACTCACTCGATCTTGGATTTTGGACCTTGGATCTTGAATCGTAATACCGGCTTCGCCTCCGGTTCTAACTGATCCGCATTCCGCAATCCGCATTCCGCATTCGGTACACGGTGACGCGATCGTGCGGGAATCTCACCCGCTTTCCCTCGCATACAAAAGCAATTCACATCAAAAGAACAAGGTATGGATTATTTCGCTTGTGATGGATTAAGTCAACATAGCGGGAATAAGCGATCCAATTCCCGTGATCAATTTCCGAGAACATTTTCCGGTCGGTTCGCGTAAGTGTTTCTCGGCCGCAGCCTTTGCGTTGCCTTTGAAAAGTATGCTCGAAGCACGAGACCTCTCGAAAACATATACAAGCGACGGCGTCGATTACGAAGCCCTGAAAGCCGTCGATCTTTCTATCGGCCAGGGTGATTGCCTCGCAATTGTCGGAAAATCCGGAAGCGGCAAATCGACGCTCATGCACCTGCTTGCGTGTCTCGACGCACCTACAAAAGGCAAGGTGTTCATCGATGGAAACGATACGTCATCACTTTCGGAACGCTCCAAGAATACACTCCGAAACGAGAAATTCGGTTTCGTTTTCCAGCAGTTCTTTCTCAATGGCCGCGATACGGTGTTCGAAAACGTTGTGCTTCCTATGCGCATCCGTGGGGCTTCAAGTTCGCAGATAAACGCGGAAACAACGGCAGCCCTTAGCGCTGTCGGGCTCGAAGACAAGATCAACAAAAAAGCAAAAGACCTTTCGGGCGGCGAGAAACAGCGTGTTTGCATAGCCCGCGCTTTGGTCGGCGGCCCGCAGATAATTTTTGCCGACGAACCGACCGGCAATCTCGATTCGAACACCGGTGCGGCGGTAGAAAAACTCTTGTTTGACCTTAATCGCGAAAAAGGCATTACGCTTGTCGTGGTAACCCACGACGATGAACTTGCTCGTCGCTGTAACCGCGTAATTGAAATGAAGGACGGCCGTATCGTCGCCGAACATAGAATGGAGGCGACTGCTCGATGAAAACCTGGGACCTCTTAAAGACCGCAAACAGAAATCTCTTTCGAAACAAGCTTCGTACCTTTCTTACCGTGCTCGCGATCTTTGTCGGTGCCTTTACATTGACCATGACGAACGGCGTCGGTGACGGTATGCGCGATTATGTCGAAAGCCAGGTAAAGAATATCGAAGGCGACCGTGCGATCATTGTCCGCAAAAAGGTCGATCGGCCGCAGGGCGGAGCTCGTGCCGGAACGCCTCAGGAATACAAAGAATCGAACGGCGAGGAAGAGCTTGAGTTCGACCCGAACACGATACTGATGACACAACCGCAGATCGATGCGGCAGTTCGCGGGCTCGAAGGCATAAAGTCCGTTACGCCTCGTTACAACTTCAAAGCAGAATACATATCGGTTAACGGAAGCAAGAAATACAAGGCCGACCTTGCCTCGCTTTCCGAGGGGATCACCGCGAAGACCGATGCCGGAACCGGCTTAAATGGTGATGGTCAGATCGTCATCCCGTCGGGTCTCGCAAAAACACTCGATCCGAACATTGCCGGCCTTATCGGAAAAACTGCGACCGTTGGCTACAAACTTCCGGACGGATCTATGAAGACACTTGATCTCAAGGTCGTCGGTGTTGCCACAAAGGGATTCATGACGAATTACAGTTCCTTTGTCGATACCGCCACAGCCAGAAAACTGCACGACGACCAGAAGAATGCGTCTCTTCCCGACCAATTCATCGCATTCACGGTGCAGATGGAAACAAACGACGCGGCAAAGATAGATGCGGTTAAGAAAGCTCTATCTGAAAAGGGATTCGAGGCGGACACCATCGCCGATAATGAGAAGCGTACTTATGATGCGATCGGCATCTTCAAGACCGGTATGAACCTTTTCGCGATGGTCGCGTTGCTCGCAGCCTCGTTCGGCATCATCAATACGCTCGTAATTGCTGTTCTGGAACGCACTAAAGAGATCGGCCTGCAAAAGGCCCTCGGTATGGGCCGCGGCAAGATCTTCGCGATCTTTTCACTTGAATCGGTCCTGATCGGTTTCTGGGGAGCGTTGCTCGGTGCATTGGGTGGGATCGCTGCCGGGTTGATCACGAACAAAGTCCTGGTCAAGGTCTATGCCGAATCGTTCGAAGGGTTCAGCCTCTTTGCGTTCAAGCCTTTCTCCATCGTGGGGATAATGCTGCTTGTGTGCGGTATCGCCTTCATCGCCGGAGTTATGCCGGCCATCCGCGCAAGCCGCCTAAACCCGATCGA
>CAYTDJ010000323.1:0-3844 GCA_964436265.1 uncultured Chloracidobacterium sp.
CGATCAATTCTATTGCCTCAACCGTCAAATTCTTTGCCATTGCTACAAACTATATGCGTATGTAGTTATATTTGCAAGCAAAAAAGAGACGCTTCGTTTCAAATACGAAGCGTCCGCTTGATCAAACGTATTTTCCGACCACTTTCGCGATTGCATCACGTGATACTGCCCCGACAATGCGCTCTTGTTCCTGTCCACCCTTGAAAAGGATCAAGGTGGGAATGCCTCGAATACCGTACCGGTTCGGGACATTTTGATTCTCATCAACATTCATCTTAAAGAAACCCGCCTTTCCATTATATTCCTCGGCTACTGCCTCGACAGAGGGAGCGATCATACGACAGGGGCCGCACCACTCAGCCCAAAAGTCCACTAAGACCGGCTGGTCTGAGCCCAGCACGTCGCTTTCAAAGTTTGTATCTGTTATTTCCTTAGCAAAATTTCCCATTTTGATCTCCTGATATTATTGCGAAATTATAACTTACCCCCGAAAATGCCGCAAAACACCCAGTTCTTAAACTCTCTGCCGGAATCTTTTATTCCGAACAATTGAAATTGTAACTTGTGTAGTTACAAATGTCAAGACTGTGTGTCGACTGATGAATATAGAACTCCATTTCTAGATCAATTTCGACGTTAGGTTAATGTTCACGGCGGCAAGTGCACGGCTCACGATACACGCCTGCTTAACTCTTTCGGCTACTTCGGCAAACCGATCCTGATCAAAACCTTCGACCTCTCCCTCTGTTACGAGATCGATACGGTTGATCTTAAATCCTGCATCATCTTTCCCCAGGAATACCGTCGCTTCAGCTTTGATACTTTTTGCCGGTGTTTCTTCCTTTTCGAGCGTTGCATTAAGCGCCATCGCATAACAGGCGGCGAGTCCGGCCCCGAGGAGTTCTTCTGGATTGGTGCCATTCACTTCACCAAACCTTGTGTCAAACGAAAACGCTCCACTGAACGCACCGCTGCCTAGTTCAACGTTTCCCTTGCCTTCCTTAAGGCTTCCGTTCCAAATCGCTGTTGCTTTTCTTTCTGGCATCTATGTATGTCCCCTTTACTTCTTGATATTACGAAACCGACCAATACCCGCACTTGAACAAAAGCTTTTCTAGAGTGTCCGGCTAAGAACTGCTGCGGCCGCTTCTGCTGTTAATTCCTGATTATAGATCGGAGACCCAGGCTGCTGAAGCCGTCCGCCATCTTTCAAAAAGCCGGTATCTACAGCCGCAAAACCTATTTCCTCTATAAGCTTTGCGACAACTTCTTTAGCTCCGGAGTCGTCGCCAGCGATAAAGATCGCCCGTCTGCCTTCGAGTGGAAGTTCAGTATCGCCCTGAGACTTTAGATGTTCGAACCATATTGTGTTAAATCCTTTTACGAGCCTGGCACCACCTAAGTGCTGCTCGAGCAACTCGCTGGAAGTAGTCTTTCCCTCGTCGATCTCGGGAAATGCTCCGTCTCGTTCGGGATAATAATTATTCGAATCGATGACGATCTTACCGTCGAATCCATTCACCGGCAATTCGGTGTATTTACCGAACGGAACCGAAATAAAGATCACGTCACCGAAACTGATCACGTCATCTATAAGCTGAGCGGTCGCGTTGTCCCCAAGTTCCTCGATCAACGGGTCAAGCGATTCCGGCCCACGCGAATTGCATATCGCCACCTGGTGGCCTGCTTTAACAAATAACCTTGCAGCATTTGCACCTATATGCCCTGCCCCGATAATTCCGATCTTCATATTATCTCCTTCTTTGGAACATCATACGTTCAATGCCGATTCGATCGCCTCGATAACCCTTGCATCTTCGACAGTTACGTCCGGAGCGATACGAGCGGCAACCTTCCTGTCCTTTCCTATCAAGAACTTCTCGAAATTCCAGAGAATATCCCTGGGTTCGTCTTTGAATTGACCGTAACCTTCAAGATCCTTTTGAAACGAATCACCGTTATCAATATCAACGCCCGGCCTTTCTTTGGTCAGAGCTTCATACAACGGATGTTTGTCCTCGCCCGTGACCGAGATCTTAGAGAATAAAGGAAAAGTGATCCCATAATTTGTTGAGCAGAATGCTTGGATCTCCTCTTCGGTCCCAGGTTCCTGCGCCAAGAAATTATTTGCCGGAAACCCTAGTACCTCAAGCCCTTTGTCCCGATAATTCTCGTAAAGTCTCTCGAGGCTCTCATATTGAGGTGTTAGCCCGCATTTCGAGGCTACATTCACTACCAGCAAGGCATTGCCATTGAATTCACCGAGATTCGTATCGGTTCCGTCTATCTTCTTTACAGGAATCGAAAAAAGATCCGTTGACATCAGACATCTCTCCTTATTTTAATTGTCTATCTTGATGACTATCTTTCCGAAATGCGAAGCAGTTTCCATATGCCTGAATGCTTCGGGTACTTCGTCGAATTCAAACACACGATCGATAACCGGCTTCAATTTGTTTACTGAAATAGCCCGGTTCATATCCTCAAAGGTCTGTCGCGATCCGGTAAATATCCCCTGCAGCCTGATAGCTTTCATAAAGACCGTAGTCGGATTGAAACCTGCGGCACCAGTCAATGCTCCTATCATAGCCACGTGTCCTCCAATGCGGACAGCGTTTATTGATTTGCCAAGCGTACCGGAACCCCCGACCTCGACGACATGATCGACGCCCGGTTTCCCGACGATCTCAAGAACCGCCGCATCCCAGTCTTCACGTTCCCGATAATTGACGGTTTCATGGATCCCAAGTTCCCTGAGTCGTTCTAACTTTTCGTCGCTGCCTGAAGTCGAGACCACCCGTGCCCCAAACATCTTCGCAAACTGCGCGGCAAAGACTGAAACACCTCCGGTTCCAAGAGTTAAAACGGACTCACCCGCTTTCAGCTTACCCGAGACAACGAGTGCGTTCCACGCCGTTACAGCGGCACAAGGCAACGTCGACGCCTCTTCATATGATAAATGGTCAGGAATTCGAACGACCGATTCCTCATTGAAAGTTCCATACTCGCGAAGGACTCCGTCCCACTGGGCACCGGCCCCCAGCGAGGTTCGACGCTTTTCTTCGCTCGAGTCGCCGTCATACCACCGCTGAGCAAAGATCGGCATTACCCTGTCTCCAATAGCCCACCTGGTCACCCCGTCTCCAAGTTCCACAACTTCACCGGCTCCGTCAGATAGCGGTACCGCCGGCAGTTTCATCTTGGGATTATATGTTCCCGAAACTACCATCAGGTCACGGTAGTTTAATGACGCAGCCCGAAACCTAACCACAATCTCACCGGCCTTTGGTTCCGACTCAGGTCGCTCGGAAACGGCAAGATTGTCAATTCCAAATTCTTTGATCTCGTATGCTCTCATGATAGTGTTCCCGCAAAGACTGGCCGAACGATCGAGATCGAAAAGACAGGAAGATCCATTTCGAACGTCAGGCCAGCCCTGCGGGCAAGCGTTGAACTCTTATTTCTTTCTTGGCGTTTTTAGATCGAGTCGGATCACAACGTCATCCCTGATCAGGTCGTCAGCTTTTCCTGCATAGACGATCCCAAAATCCTTTCGATTGATCGCGAACTCCGATGAGACCGAAACGTCCTCCGAGCTGATCTTGATCTCGGCCGGGAACGATACAGATTTGGTAACGCCGTGAAGTGTGAGATCACCAGTCACCAAGTAATTGCCCGCGCCCTTTGCCGTGTCCGCCTCTATCTTTGTTGATCTGAACGAAGCTTTCGGGAATTTCTCGACCTCAAAGAAATCGCCCGACTTAAGGTGTTCGGTAAGTTTGTCAGCATCCGTAAACACGGATGTCGCGTCAATATCGACATAAACGCTGCTTTCTTCAACCTT
>CAYTDJ010000324.1:0-3821 GCA_964436265.1 uncultured Chloracidobacterium sp.
CGAAAAGTCGCGATCGCCCGGTCAACCTCGCCTCGTGCAAGCGCGATCGGCTTTGCACTTTCGGCAGTGATCGTCTGGGCGAATTCTTCCTTTCGGGCCTCGAGCGATTCAGAGATCTTCTTTAATCCGGCGGCGATCTCGTATCTCGCAAGGCCACGCATATCCTTTGCAGCCTGTTCGGCATTAGCTATCGCGGATTCGAGTTCATCCGGCCCCGCGGCCGCGGCTTCAGCCAGAAGTTCACCCGAGTGCGGCGAACGTACCTCGATACGCTCGGTCCCGCCGTTCCACTCGCCGCCTATCAATAGCCTGCTTTCTCGTGTCATAAATCAAAAATAGCCGCGGCGAGCTTAAATTTGCAAAACCGCGGCCTGACATCTAAACTCTATTTCAGCGTGCACCCGTAGCTCAGCTGGATAGAGTATCTGACTTCGAATCAGAGGGTCGCAAGTTCGAATCTTGCCGGGTGTACCAATTATCTTCCTTAAAGGTCCGGGATCCAAAATGGTCGTCCGGAACTAACCGTTTTTCTCAACCCTAATCCGGAAAGATCCGCCTCCGAGACGCCTAAAAAAGTAAAATGAGGCAGATCAGATACTACGGTCTGATACCAACCGTGTCTCGCGAGTATTTCTCTAACCTTCGGGTTTTCGAATTCGGCACAGTCGAACGCGAGCATTGAGAGGTGTTGTGAGGTTCCCGGCGGCGCTACGGAATAAATTATCGACTTTGAGAGATCCTTGGCAAAATAGATACCTTGAGCTTCGAGTTTCAGAACTTCAGGAACTTGTTCATATGGGGTCAAGGACTTGATCTTTTTGGCCTGGTCTTGGGTGATCTTTCCCTCTGTGATCCAGTGCTTCAAAGCAGGATCGACACGGCTTTCCCATAAACCGATAGTTTCCTCATAGGTTCTTTTCGCCGAATCTTTGTCACGCGGCTTTATCTCGAGCCCCGAAGCGTGTGCTTCGGAGACCGCTTTCATCAAAGATTCCATCGCCGACGCTTGAAGTTCCAAAGAGAAATCCCCGATCTTCTCTACGGAAGTCTTAATCGACGATTGAAAGGCCGCTACGTCCCCGCCATCACGAAACACGACGGTATTCGGCGGAGTTGCTCCCCCGCGGGCAATGAACACCGAACCGTATTCTTTCAATAGGAGCTTTCCTGCGTCGTCGTTCGGCTCAACAAAACCTTTGGGCAAATTCGCCACAAATCCCGTACCTTTCAATGTCTTCGGCACTGAATTCACCTCGTCTGTTTTGGTCACATTATTCTCGGCCTTATTTGAACCGTAGATCGTCGTGGGCCCGTCCTCGCGGCTGGCCCTTTTTGTTCCGGCACCCGCATTCCAACAGCCTGTACTGATCCCGCATATAACGAAAAGAAACGCACTGTAGATAAAATAACTTCTCATTCAAGCCTGTACTGGCAACGATCATCACATCGCCGGAACCCAAAATCGAATTTTCCCGCGTGTCACCGATCTCAATCCTCTTTTAGGAAGTTCAGATTCCTTTACACCCAGATAAGTAAAATGAGGCTCATCGCCGACAACGGTCTGATACCAGCCATGCTCGTTCAGGATCCTCCTTACTTCGGCACTGCCGTACTGTACTACATCAAAAGCAAGTAATGAAAGGTGCTGTGACGTCCCGGGAGGAGCAACCGACGAAAAGATCGACCTATTAAATCCAGTACTAAAATAGAGTCCTTTCGATTCCCATTTAATTACCTGGCTCACTTGTTGAGACGGCACGAGAGCAATTGCAAAATCGGCCTCGGCTCTCGTGATCTTTCCTTTTTGGGTCCAATATCGCAGAGCTGGCTCGAATCTGGATCTCCACAGTCTGAGCGTATCTTCATAGGTCCTGTCACCGGCTATCGCTCCGTCAAGAGGCGTAATTCTGACCCCTCGTTTATTTGCCGTTCCGACCGCCAGTTTTAGATCGGCCATAGCCTCGCGTTGAAGGGTTATCACCGTCCCGCCGATCTCTTCTGATACCGCATCGAGGGATTCTCGAAATTCCAACACCGCCTGTTCATTTTCAAAAATGCAGCTTTTCGGTACCTTTACAGATTGAGTGGCAGAAAATATTGCCCCATATTCACGCAAAACCCGGGCAGCGAGCGGATCGGAATGGTAGTCGCAGACCGATCGAAAATCGGCACTTCGAGCTCCACCGACTCGGCTATATTTATCTGCGGTGCGGGCTGTCGCAAATTCGACAAAGCTTATCGATTCCGGCTGCGCTATTGAAACGACGCATCCCGATATGAGCGTCGAAATAACTCCGAAAGAGTAAATTATTCGTCTATTTAGAAAAGACATTTAAGACCTAATGTCAATTGCGCGGCCGGATTCTCGCATTCACGATCCCCAAAACATTTTCCATATGTTCCTTCATGTAAGTGTCAGCCGCGATAAACGGTACCCGTTCCCTGATCTCATGATAGATCGAAGACGTTCCTTTTCCTAGATTCTTCTCAACTCCGATTTGTTGCCGCCGAAAATCGATTCCCTGGGCTGCACAAAATAGCTCGAGCGCAAGAATATTCGCAAGATTTTCGGCGACCTGGCGGAGTTTCAACACAGCTGTGACGCCCATTGAAACATGATCCTCAACATTAGCTGAGCTTGGGATCGTGTCCACACTGGCAGGATGAGCAAGCACTTTGTTCTCGGTGCACAATGCAGCGGCGGTGTATTGAACGATCATAAATCCGGAGTTTAGGCCGCCGTGATCCGTTAGGAACGCCGGAAGAACGTGTGCGTTGGAGGCTTCGTCGGTTAGACGCATTATTCGTCGCTCAGAGATGTTTCCGAGTTCGGCGAGCGCGATCGTGAGGTAATCGAAAGCAAGCGCCAGCGGTTCACCGTGGAAGTTGCCGCCGGATATTACTTCAATGTTTCCGGCATCATCCTGAAAGATCAGAGGATTATCCGTAACGGAATTTAGTTCGATCTTAAGCAGCCACTCAGCATACGCGACGGCATCGCGGCACGCGCCATGAACTTGGGGCATGCAGCGAAGCGTGTAAGCATCCTGCACGTTGGTCGGATCGAAATCGCGCACGAATTCGCTTTCGGCCAGTATGTTGCGAAGATTCTTTGCACATTCTACCTGACGAGGGTGTGGACGGAGCTGGTGTATTCGGTCATCAAACGCCGAGAGTGTCCCATGCAGTGCCTCAAGGCTCAAACATCCGGAGATGTCTGCAAGTTCAGCGAGTTCGTGAGCTTTAGCGGTTTCGAGGAGACCGACCGCTGTCATGACGGTTGTGCCGTTGGTCAATGCAAGCCCTTCTTTTGCCTTTAGAATCACTGGCTGAAGCTCGGCCTTCGTCAACGCATCGCCTCCTGCAAGGGTCTCGCCGTTTATTTCGGCCTTACCCTCGCCTATTAATACGCATGCAAAATGTGCAAGCGGAGCAAGATCGCCGCTGGCTCCGAGACTTCCCTTTTCGGGAATGATGGGATGGACGCCTCGATTAAGACAGTCAAGGATCAGCTGAAGCGTTTCAAGCCGTATGCCGGAAAAGCCGCGAGCTAGTGTGTTTGCACGGATGAGCATTATAGCCCGTACAGTTGCCGTATCGAACGGGTCGCCGACGCCGACAGCGTGACTCACAACGATATTTCGCTGTAATTGTTCGACCTCTTCGCGGCTGATTATCTTGTCCTTGAACGCACCAAATCCGGTCGTGATCCCATAGGCGATCTCACCGCGCTCGAGCAGCGTATCGACCGCATCTGCAGCTCTAATTACCTTTGACTTAGCGCCTTCAGAAAGCGAGACACGCGGCTCTCCGGGTTTGCC
>CAYTDJ010000325.1:0-3818 GCA_964436265.1 uncultured Chloracidobacterium sp.
CTTCGGTCGTGCGCTCTGTGACATGCGGAACAAAGGAAATGGACGATGAGGTCTATCGACTTTTGATGTTTTACAACGATCGTTTTGGTGACCCGTCGGGCATAAGTATGCTAGACAGACTTCTGCTCGTCGGTCGGGAACTCGTGCCGGAACGTATTAGGGCGATCTCGGCCGAAGCGATCGGCAGGACGCTTACTATACTTCGTTCGAACGATGTCGGTCTGGAGGTGCCTATCGGGCAACTTAGCTTTGACGACCTAGCCGCTCCGGCGGGTCTCGCTGCCTTCGCATGGCCTTAAGTTCGGAGTAGATAGTGATGATCTGGGATGAAACGGTTCGTACAGGTGACGAGCCGTTTTTCTTTACGAATCTTTACCTAAAAGGGCTTGCATCCTGGAACGGGTTGGCAAAAAATGTCGTACGGACCGATGAACCTATGGCATTTCCCGCATTAGCATTAAAGCCTCGACCGACAGTAACCGATGTCGAATTGATCGCAAAGGCAATTGCCGGCAAGGAGGATGGATTCGAGGAGCTAGTTTGCCGTTACCAGCGGCCGATCGTGAATTACGTTTTTCGGATGCTGGGCAATTACGATTCAGCTCTCGACGTGACGCAGGACGTGTTCATCAAGGTCTATAACTCGCTTGCCAAATACAGCTCTGAATATAAATTCTCTACCTGGCTCTACCGCATAGCCCACAACGCCGCCATCGACCATATGCGGCGAAATTCGATAAATTCTCAAAGTATCGAAACCGAAAACGCTGACGGGACGTATCAACTCCAGCTTGAAAGCCCGGGCCCGACACCGGAACAGGACCGCGAGCGAAGCGAATGGAGGATCGAGATCAACAATGTGGTCAAGTGCCTCCCTTCAGCATACCGCGATCTTATAATGCTTCGTCATTCGTACGACCTCAGCTACGATGAGATCTCCCATGTGACCGGCTTACCGCTCGGGACCGTGAAAAACCGCCTTTTCAGGGCTCGCGAGATGATGCGCGAGATCTTTGTCGAACGCGGATTTTTTGGACTCTAACCAAGATCAGACATTTCAAGCTAGTTTTGACCGTGCTTTGTGAAAAGGAGCGACGCTAAGAACATGTTTGTGTGTCCGCGCGAGGAGATCGGCGCTTTTCTTGATGGTGAGCTATCCGCCGATCAAGAAGCCGTGTTCGAGACACATATTGCTTCGTGTCCGAATTGCAGAGAAGAACTGAACCTGCAGCGATCGTTCCTGATCGCGTTGAGCGGTTCTCTCGAAGAAAACGCCGACATTCAAATACCAAAGGACTTTACAAGAAACATAATCAGCCGTGCAGAGAGCGACCTGAGCGGCATTCGCTCACGTTCGGAACGTGTGGTCGCGCTTTTGATCGCCGGGATCTTGATATTGATGGCGGCGGCGACTCTTGGAGGGGAATTTTCAAGCGTGATCCGGCCCGCCCGAGCGGCCATTGAAAAGTTTTCTGTCCTGTTCGATGTGGTCGGTCATTTAAGCTACAGTTTCGTTTTCGGAACAATGTCGGTCTTGAGAAGTGCACTTTCGAGGCAGGAGATCAGTTTGTCCCTCGCTGCTGTATTGTTCACCGTTGTTGCCTCGATCGTGGCCGTTGTTGCTGTTGCTGTCGGACTTAAAAGGCATACGAAAGGGATCGGTTAATAAGAACCATTGTCGGGCAAGGCTAAAACTAGAAACGGCGGCCATTGTGTCCGAGTCCGAGCCTGCATTTGGCCGATAGCTGCCATTTGTTTCATTTTTGCGTTTCCTTTATTGACGCTCGCCGTACCTTCGATCAGTTCTGGACAGGAATCGACGATAGAGATCGATGACGCACCTGAAATGGAGGTTATCGGCGTTTCTAAGACCGTCGTGATCAAAAAGCACGCAAAGGCTGTCTTTGTCTTTGGCGGCGACGTGATAGTCGAGGGCCGGGTCGACGGCGACGTAGGCGCGATCGGCGGAAATGTAATACAAAAGGAAGGTGGGTCGATCGGCGGGGACGTTATCGTTATCGGGGGCGGATACCGGCCCGAAGCCGTAAAACCTCTCAGGGACGCAGGCAAGCAGACGCTGGTCTTCGGGATCTTCGAAGACGAACTGAGGGAACTGGGAAGTGATCCGACGAGTATCTTATCGCCATCGCTCAGCCCTGCCTTTTTCGCACAACGAATTCTCTCCGTCCTGTTTTGGTTTGCAGTCGCATTCGCATTTTCCTATATTGCACCTGGAGCTGTCAGCCGAGCGATAGTCCGAACGGATCTTCACACTGTCAGAGTGGCGGGTTTCGGACTGGCCGGATTGATAGCAGCGGTCGTCGTCGTGATCGCAAGTCTCAGTTTCCTCCCGGACTATTTGGGCGCCGTGGTCTGGCTGATGATATTCGCCCTCCTTATGCTTGCCTATCTATTTGGCAGGATCGTACTTCAGTTATACATCGGAAAATGGATGCAGCGAAGGGTTTGGGCCTCCCGAAGTTACCCTGACTCTGTTGCAATACTGATCGGCACGGTTTTTTGGACACTACTACTTTCAATTCCATATGTTTGGACGCTCACCCTGCTTGCCTTGTTTGCATTCGGAGTCGGGCTCGTTCTGACCGGGCGTGAAAACAGGCCGCACAGCCACGCTTGACGCTACAACACGTTTTCTTACAAATCTTTACAGATTTCATCAAACCAGTACGATAGAATTTTCGTCATACAGTACTTGAGAGAATTGTACTTATCTCTCTTGAGTACAAACACAGCAAGTTTAATAGCTATTACAAGTATCGATGCGAACCAAATTCATACAATTTTTAACCCTAATAGTTCTTGGCGGTCTTGGGAGCGCAACATTTGCACAAACCCAAGTAAAGCCATCTGCACTGACCGGCGATGTTGTTTCGATCAGCGAATCCAAGATCGTATTGAAAACGAAAGACGGTGACGTGGAGGTAGGTCTTTCCGACAAGACTGAATACAAACGCGTGCCCCCCGAGAATCCGACGTTGAAAGCTGCAGTTGCTGCGGCCTTTGGGGATATCGGTGTAGGCGACAAGCTGTTGGTAACCGGCATTCTTTCAGAGGACAAGAAGTCGCTGCCGGCTCGTTCGGTCTATCTGATGACCAAGGCGGATATTGCCAAAAAGCAGGCTAAGGACGTTGAGCGATGGGCGATTCGCGGAATTTCAGGAAGGGTCGCATCGGTAAACACATCGGCCAATCAGGTCACCATTGAGGTTCGCGGCCTAATGAACACGACCAACGTCGTCGTTACCGCAAAGTCCGATGCGGAATTCAAGCGTTACGCACCTAACTCGGTCAAATACGACGAAGCTCTTGAAAGCTCAATTGCGGAGATCAAGCCGGGCGATATGTTCAGGGCTGTCGGAGATAAGAGTACGGACGGAACGGCATTCGCGGCAGAGGAGATCGTGACGGGAGCGTTTCAAACGGTTGCCGGAGCCGTGAAATCGATAGATACCGAGAAGAATGAAGTGATAATCGCGGACGCACGAACCAAAAAAGATGTGATCGTTTCACTCGCATCATTTTCAGTCCTCAAAAAATTTCCCGAGGAAATGGCAACGCGTATGACTCAGTTCGGCGGAGGAATGACACCCGGCGGTCAGGCAGGACAAGGCGGCATGCGTCCGGGTGGAGGACAGCCAGGCGGTGAAAGGCCCGCGGGCGGTCAGCCGGGCGGCGAAAGGCCTGCAGGAATCCAGCAAGGCCAAGGCGGGATGCCGGGCGGCGGAAGACAGTTTGGCGGCGGAGCCCGCGGCGGGATCGACGATATGTTCGAACGTCTTCCTGTCATCGCATTAACA
>CAYTDJ010000326.1:0-3808 GCA_964436265.1 uncultured Chloracidobacterium sp.
TACGCCGTCCAGCCCGACGAGGCTCCCCATGACCCCGTCTTCGGCCCTTGGAACATGTTTCTCAACCTCGGCCGTAAACTCGATCATTTGTTCCCGGTGTTTTGACCTGACAGAAATGCTTTGCACAACGAAATTCTACTCCACTATTCGAGAACACGGCGAATCGTTCCGTGGTTGGATCGTACAGATCTCCATCATTTCCCAGATACGCCTTAGAATTTGAGCGCATTTTTACCCTGCGCCTGATTGATTAAATCGGGCGGTTACTTGATAATCAGTAGTTTTGATATCTACACGATTTATTAGACAAGACTACATCCTGATCCGTTTGGGGCGATGCCGAACCGGCAAGCGTCCGCCAAAGGATAATATTGAAGAGATATGAATAGTTACGTGATTTATTTGGTTCCCGCCCTGGGCATTTTCGGGTTGCTGGTGATGGCCGTGAAATCGGCTTGGATCAACAAGCAGGATGCCGGTGACAAGAACATGCAGGAGCTCGCGCGGCATATTGCCGACGGGGCGATGGCGTTCCTCAAGGCCGAGTGGAAAGTGCTCAGTATTTTCGTCGTTGTCACGGCAGCACTCCTGGCCTATTCCGGGACGGTACACGAAGTTAACGGCAGACAGATCCACTCTAGCTGGGTGATATGTATTGCGTTTATCATCGGCGCCGTATTCTCGGCAACGGCCGGATATATCGGCATGAAGGTCGCCACCAAAGCAAATGTACGCACGACTCAGGCCGCCCGGACCAGCCTTAAACAGGCATTGCGAGTTTCCTTTACCGGCGGAACGGTCATGGGCCTCGGTGTTGCGGGACTAGCCGTTCTGGGGCTTGGCGGGCTTTTCATCGTCTTCTTGAAGATGTTCGCAAGCCTCGGTGCAAACCAGATAAGCACGGCGATCGAGGTTTTGACCGGCTTCTCGCTGGGCGCTGAATCCATCGCTTTGTTTTCACGTGTCGGAGGCGGCATCTACACGAAAGCCGCTGACGTAGGCGCGGACCTCGTCGGCAAGGTCGAAGCAGGTATTCCTGAAGACGACGTCCGAAATCCTGCGACCATCGCCGATAACGTCGGTGACAATGTCGGTGACGTTGCCGGAATGGGAGCAGACCTTTTCGGTTCTTACGTAGCCACCATTTTGGCAACTATGGTCCTTGGGCAGGAGATACGAGTAAATGATTCGCTGGACGGGATGTCGCCGATATTACTCCCGATGGTTATCTGCGGCCTCGGCATCGTTTTCTCGGTCATCGGTACGCTGTTCGTTCGCATCAGCGACGAGAAATCGAGCGTGCAGAACGCACTAAACCTCGGAAACTGGGCGGCCATGATCTTGACCGTCGTCGCGTCTTACTTTGTCGTGATGTGGATGCTGCCTGACGGACAGATAATGCTGCGGTCGATAGCATTCAACAAGATGGGAGTTTTCGCCGCCATCGTCGTTGGAACCATCGTCGGTGCGATCATGAGTTTCTCGACCGAATACTACACGGCGATGGGTAAGAAACCAGTGCTCTCGATCGTACAGCAATCGTCCACCGGACACGCGACCAACATCATCGGCGGACTGTCGGTTGGTATGAAATCGACCGTTATCCCGATCCTCACGCTTGCGGGCGGCATCATGGCGTCCTATTACTTCGCAGGATTGTACGGCGTCGCGATCGCCGCGGCCGGAATGATGGCGACGACGGCCATGCAGTTGGCGATAGACGCATTTGGGCCGATCGCTGATAATGCGGGCGGTATCGCCGAGATGAGCCAATTGCCTCCCGAAGTACGCGAACGCACCGACAACCTCGACGCGGTCGGCAACACAACGGCCGCGACCGGCAAAGGCTTTGCGATCGCCTCGGCCGCATTGACGTCTCTTGCATTGTTCGCCGCCTTTGTCGGCATTGCAGGAATCGATCGTATCGACATCTACAAGGCGAATGTTCTCGCAGGATTGTTTGTCGGCGGTATGATCCCGTTCATCTTCTCTGCTCTATGTATCCAGGCCGTGGGTAAAGCCGCGATGGATATGGTGCAGGAAGTTCGCCGTCAATTCCGCGAGATACCGGGCATTATGGAATATACGGCCGAGCCGGAGTACGAGAAATGTGTGGCGATCTCAACTCAGGCATCTATCCGCGAGATGTTGATGCCGGGGGCGATCGCGTTGATCACTCCGGTTCTCGTCGGTTTCACGTTGGGCCCCGAAGTATTGGGCGGTTTGCTGGCCGGCGTAACCGTTTCCGGCGTGCTGATGGGCATCTTTCAGTCAAATGCCGGCGGCGCCTGGGACAACGCGAAGAAGTCGTTTGAAAAAGGCGTCTTGATCAACGAAGAGATGTTCTACAAGAAATCGGACCCGCACAAGGCATCCGTCACGGGCGACACGGTCGGCGATCCGTTCAAGGACACCTCGGGCCCGTCGATGAACATCCTTATCAAACTGATGTCTATCGTCTCCCTCGTCATCGCCCCATACATCTACGGGATCGGTCAATAGTAAGTGACTAGTAAGAACGAAGAAAGGCTGCCATCCCCGGCAGCCTTTTCTACGCGTACTAAACAAGAGCGGATGGTTCTTGATCTTAACGGGCCCCACGCTTGAAAGTCGGCAGAATAAAGGTGGCGATCTTGTTCTTGCAAATCGCCCTCCCCTCAATATACGATTGCGTTATCCTGATCCTTGTTCGCGTAGTATAAGGAACACAATAGATCAGTTAGCTTTACCCATATGACTTCGAATTACTCCCGCAACCCTCGCTCTGTTTCGTCCCTGTCTGCGGTTTTTACCTTTGCTTTTTGCCGAAAGCCCATTGAAAGGCTTCTTCTGCCGTTATTGTTCTGCTTACTAACCACAATAGCAGCCTTTGGAACCACATTTACCGTTACCAAAACTGCCGACACAAACGACGGCGTCTGCGATGCCGACTGTAGCCTCCGTGAGGCGATAGGGGCGGCAAACGCAATACCGTCCGATGACGTTATCGAATTCATTTTGCAAATATTTGAAGTTCCGCAAACTATTGTCTTGAATGGCGCTCCGTTGACCGTGGATAACAACGGAACCTTGATCATAAATGGTACGGGACCGGCCAACATAGAAGTTAGTGGCAATCATGCCAGTACGGTTTTGTTAATCGAACCACACGCGGTTGTTACGATCAATTCGTTGAAGGTTAGTAATGGGCAAGGCTCAGGGTTCGCTAGCGGAGGTGGCATCAGAAATCAACTTGGAGTTTTGACAATCAATAACTCCACAATCACCGGAAACGCCTCCGGTGCATTCGGTGAAGGCGGCGGAATATACAGTTGCGGCGGCACTTTAGTAATTAATGGTTCATCGATACAGAACAACACTGCAGGCAGCGCTAGCGGCGGCGGAATAGCTTCTGGGGACAGTTGTGTCAGCGGATTGCCTTCTTCTTTAACAATTCATGGTTCCACATTCAGCAACAATTCGTCGACAAACAGTGGTGGCGCAATTTCGGCTGGAGGCGAAGTGACAATATCTGATTCGTCCTTCGATAGAAACACGGCTTCGCGTTTTGCGGGAGCAGTAATCGTTGGACGATATGCACACTTTTCCAATGTCGTTTTTACAAACAATATTGCTCAGTCCGGTGGTGGTGGTGCACTTCATGCGACAGGACCGTTGACAATCACTGATTCACGGTTTGACGGTAATTCTGCGGCAACCAATGGAGGAGCAGTATATATTAACGAGGGTGTGTTGAGCAGCTCAATTAGCTCGACTGTATTTAACTTGAATATTGCATCTCAAGACGGCGGCGCAATTTACAATTTTC
>CAYTDJ010000327.1:0-3767 GCA_964436265.1 uncultured Chloracidobacterium sp.
CACAGAACTCGGGAACTTCCGTCAACAAAACGGTTCCTCCGCTTTTCACAAGTAGATCGGAGCAATATCCAAGTGATGGGTTTGCGGAAATGCCTGAAAAGCCGTCAGAACTTCCGCATTTCACACCGAGGACCAGTTCGCTTACAGGAAATTCCTCGCGGACACATTCATTTACGACCGGGAGCATCTTCTCTATCTCTTTCAAGCCGATCTCAATAGCGGCCTGCGTACCGCCGACGTCTTGAATACCGATCTTGAACACCGGCTTCTGTATTGGTTTTTCGCGCTTAGTCAGATATTTTTCGACAAACGTCAGATTCGTCTTCTCACAGCCGAGATCGATAAGGATGACCCCGCCGACATTTGGATGATCGGCATAATTCGAGAGCGTCCGCATCATCACGTCCAGAGTAGACCCATCCTGGCAACCGCAACCTTTGTTGTGCGGAATTGCGACCACTCCGTCAACGTTTGGAAACTTTTCGCGGCTGTAATGCATGAACTCCGACATCATCGAGATCTGTGCGGCTTCGTGGCTTGCGCACATCGAGGTCGGGACGATCAAGATAAAGTTTCGAGTTCCTACACGTCCGTCAGCCCTTCTGAATCCCATGAACGTTGCAGTTTCGGAAGGTTCAAAATAGTCTGGCGCCGGGGTATGGATCTCGTCAGGCAGTTCGCGGACGACCGGCACTTCGTCCGTCATGTTATCGTGAGACACCCATTCACCCTTTGCGATGCCGAGCGATGTGCCAATTGGCTGGCCGTACTGCCGTACAAACGAGCCAGCCTCGATCTCTCGGATCGCGAACCTGTGACCCGGCGGAACCGACTTTGTTAGCCTCACCTGGTCGCCGTTGGGCAACTCAAGCAAAAGGCCTTCGAAGGTCTCAGCTTTTACGACCGCTACATTGTCATCGGGGTTGACGATGATGGCGTATTGACTGATAGGAGCCGCTGTTGGCGTTTTTGTTTCGGTTATCAGCATCGAATTGTTTGGTCAAAAAAGATCCGGCAAAACAAAAGACGTAACGTTTGGGTGAATTCGCACCCAAAGTCCCGGATTCTCGTCCATCTGCCTCGCGCAAACTTCAGGATCGGCGGAAACACTCGTCGAGGTCAGCCTTGCCAAGCTCAAGCGTTTCGCAGGCGCGGTCGAAGCGTCAACGATCGATTGAACGATCTTCTTCGCTCCGAGAATCGCAGCCGGCCCAAGTGTCAAGATGTGAGTTGCCGATCGGCATTCCACCTCATCTTCAGGTGATATGGCACTGCCGCCGGCCTTGAACTTGCCGATATGGTGTTCAAGAATGCTCGATGAGATCGGAATGATCCCTGCCACGTCTCGATAGGTCGCACCCGAACCGGGCTTGACATAACAGATATGCGACGCCGCTTCCGCTTCTGGTCCCAAGCCCAAAAAGAAAATGTCGATACCTCCCAGCGAATCCAGCTTTTCGAGATACTTCGTGAGTTCGCCCTCGATATCTTCGGTCTCCGTTAACATCGGTGTGAAACTCTTGATCTTTGCAAAGAAGTTCGGGCCCAGCAGTCTTTCGAAATCTCGGACAAAACTCAGGCCGTTTTTCATACGCATCGGCGCAAGAGCATCCTGCGTAAAAACATTAAGCCGGCGAAGTAATCCGTCGATCTCTGTCGTATCCGCAAGTTTCGCTATTTTGCGGTACATAGCTTGGGCGCCTCGACCGCCGAGAAGTACCAGCGTCAAATCGCCGTCGTTTGCGTCAGCGAAATTCAACAACTCGGCGAACATTGCATCACCTACGGCCTCTTCGCTTTCGAGCACTCTATAGTCGAGTTGCCCCGCATCATTCGACGCCGGAGGTTCGAGATCGGTACGTTCAAGCCAGAGGTTGTCTCCGGCCATTCGGCGTGAGAAGGATCGTTTTTCCGAGGTCTGCATAAGTGTTTCAGATTATTCTAATTGGTGTGACCAATTAAAAGCAAATCAATTATACTGAATTATCAAGAATTATGAACGATCATGGGTTTCGGGCGCAATGAATGAAGCAAATACAGTTATTTGTTGCACTTGACAAATAGCGGATCACTGAATGAAACTAGGAACGCTCCTCTAAAGTGGTATTACCTTTGGTCAACTTTGTGATTCGTATCTAAATCCTATGGCGTTTTCGAAACTGGACCTTTCAGGCCGCACGGCGGTCGTCGTTGGCGGTACTTCAGGCATCGGTCGAGCGCTCGCTCACGGACTTGCCGAAGCAGGTGCCGATGTTGTCGCGTCTTCGCGCAGGATCGAACAAGTTGAAGCTACCGCAGCCGAGATCGAAGCTCTTGGCCGGCGAACGATCCGGTGTACCTCCGACGTGTCTGATCGCGAATCACTTAACGAACTGTTGACCGAATGCACGGCCGCATTCGGAAAGGTTGACATTTTGGTGAATTCCGCCGGGATAACAAAACGATCGCCTACGATCGATCTCGACGAGGACGACTGGAATGCGATCCTTGAAACCAATCTAACCGGAACACTTAGAGCATGCCAGGTCTTTGGCCGCCATATGGTCGGTAACGGATACGGAAGGATAATTAACATCGCTTCGCTATCTACCTTTGTTTCGCTCTTTGAAGTCGCCGCATATTCGGCAAGCAAGGCGGCCGTTGCCTCATTGACGAAATCACTCGCGATCGAATGGGCGAAGCATGGTGTGAACGTAAACGCGATCGCACCGGGCGTGTTTCGAACCGCATTGAATCAGAAATTGCTCGACGAAACGCCCCGGGGCCAAGAGTTCCTTACCCGTACCCCGATGGGCAGATTTGGAAACGTCGAAGAACTCGCCGGTGCAGCCGTGTTCCTTGCTTCCGAAGCCGCAAGTTTCGTGACCGGCGAGGTTTTGGTCGTGGACGGGGGATTCCTTGCAAGCGGTGTCAACCAGTGAATTTGGAGATCGAGATCAAAACGGCCCGCATCGCGGAGATGCTTCGGCGAGAGAATCTCGTGGCGGTAGTACTAAATTCGCAGCACAACTTCGCATGGCTCACTGGCGGTGCGGCAAACGGAGTTGATATTAGTCGGGAGAATGGTATTGCTTCCATTGTTCTGACCTCAGACGGTAAGCGCTACCTGCTGGCAAGCACTATCGAGATGTCGCGAATGCTCACAGAGCAGGTGAACGATAAGGAGTTTGAACCGATCGAGTTCGCGTGGCAGGAAGAGAAAGGATCGGGCACATTTCTGATAGACACGGCAAAGTCACTTGTCTCCGGTGAGGTCGCCACAGACATTTTTATGCATCCGTCGGTCCGTTGCGTCGAAGGGAAAATCGCACCATGCCGCTACGAACTAACTGCATCGGAGGTCGAACGCTTCCGAGAGCTTGGAAAAGACGCTGCTGCGGCGATGATCAAAACGTTTTCAGTGATATCTCCAGGCGAGACGGAACGGGAGATAGCCACGATCCTAAAGCTCGAACTTGGCAAGAGGAGGATCGAGTCGGTTGTCACGCTCGTCGCGGCCGATGAGCGAATCTCGCTTTATCGACATCCGGTCCCGACCGAGAAAGTCTTGCATAACACGCTTCTGTTCGTGACTTGTGCCAGGCGGGAAGGGCTGATCGCGAGTGTGAGCAGGATCGGCTGTTGGGGTGATGCATCACCGGAGCTTCGGATGAGAACAGAGGCGGCGGCCTGTGTGAACGCATCGCTTCTAAATGCCACGCGTCCGGGAACGACCGGTGCCAAACTATATCGTGTTGCTGCAAATGCATATTCAGGATGTGGATTTT
>CAYTDJ010000328.1:0-3757 GCA_964436265.1 uncultured Chloracidobacterium sp.
ATTGAAGAAACCGGCGGCGGTTCGCTTGTTTACACCTCAGATACTGGCTATTCGACCAATCTAGGTGCTTTCGCCCGGGGAGTAGATCTGCTGTTGATCGAGTGTTCGTTCGTGAAAGACAAACCCGTCGAAAAACACCTTGAGGTTAGAGATGTAGTGCAGATGGTCCGGTTTTCCATGGCAGGCAAGATAATGCTCACACACTTCTATCCCGAATGGGACAATGTAGTTTTTTCTGACGAGGTTGATGAGATATCAGTATTTGGCGAAGTGATCGAAGCAATTGACGGTCTCCGTCTTAACGTAGGTCAGCGACCCCTCACTTAAGTTCAAATACCGGCCGCTAGAACTTTGTCCGTGCTCTTGCACCCGAATCATTCCGACGGCTATTTCGATGCACTTCGTTTAGCAAGGTCCATCAATTCGTCCGGCATCCATTTATCGAGGTTCTTGTCGACGGCCTCGCCGATCGACTTGCCGCGATTGCGCCATTCTTTCGTTGGATCATCCTCACGGCCCGACTGTTTCGGATAATTCTCGACCTGCTCAAGACTAATGATGATGCCATGCACCACATCGTTCCAGTCTTCGTTCTGTATGCCTCGAAGGACTACCGGCAGCCCGGATGTCCAATCTTCCTCGGGCACGACATTGTCATATTCGGGAATGGTCAAATACGCCGTTTCGGGGAAGCCTTTTCCGCCAAACTCACTCTTAAGCCGGGATTTCACGTCTTCGTACGATCCGTTGGGATCCTTTTCCCTGATCTCAAGCGCGCGTTTGAAAATGTCTGTAACGGTTGGTTTGTCGCTCATACTTTGTATAAACCCCAGATTAACATAGTTCAAGGTGGAATTTAACCACAGTTGCTGACAACTTATTATTAAAATCTTTCCCCGTCTTGAAAGAGAAACGAGTGGCAAACAACCGAAAGAGAGCTGCAAGGAAAAGGCTCAACCCAGCAGTTTGGTTCCAACTTTCGTCTTGTTTTAATTCATCCAAAACTTTAGTCTTGAATTCAGCATTATGAAGTTATTTTCCGCCGCTCTATTGCTTTTTATTGTCTCAGGCTTTGCCCTCGCCCAGAACGAGCAATCCCCGATCGTCGAAAAGGAATTTGCCTATAAAGACTGGACATTTCGGAACCTTTCGGGTGACGGAAAGACCAATCTTCGCGAGTTTGCCAAGGGCAAGAAACTTGTGTTGGTAGTTTACTGGGCTCCGTGGTGTCACAACTGGGAACACGACTACGCTTTCGTCGAGAGCTTATATGAGAAATATAAAGACAAAGGGCTCGGAATGATCGGTGTCGGGTTGTACGATCCGGTAAGCAGGATGAGGGATCATGTCGAAAAAAACAAGCTGACGTTCCCGATGGTCTATGAGACCGACAACAGCGGCTATCGGGAAAAGACTACCCACTTTTCGCAACGTCGCGAAGCGGGTGACACGCGAAAATGGGGATCGCCTTGGTATGTGTTTTTGGATCCTGCGACTCTTGAAGCAAGTGGGGACGCATTGACCAAAAAGACAACTGTGGTTAACGGTGAACTTATTCGTCCTGACGCGGAAAAGTACATCCGTGAAAAACTTGGACTGCCGGCAATGCCGGCCGGTGTTGTGGCCAAGAGCAAAGAATCGGAAGTGTGTGAACCCGACTCGAATTCAAAGAAGATCGCGGTTATCAGACCTTAAGATCGAAATGGACCGTTGAACAATAAAGGCAAACGAACCGCTTAGCTTCGTTTGCCTTTTCATTTTCTTGCAGCAGCAGGCCTACATAGCGGCGAGTGTGTCCGAGAGTTTCTCGACCGCAAGCAAAAGCGGTCTTCCCGATTCGCTAAATCGTCCCGCGTTTGCCAATTCTTCGGTTTGTGCCGAAAGTTCGGTTATTCCCTGGATCTGCGGCAGAAACTTCTTCAAGGCGGGCTTGGTCCTGAACTCCACCTCAAGAGCGGCAAGTCCCGCTCGAAGGTTTCTGATGGCCTGCATAACTTCCTGCTTGTTCACATTGTTAGCGTCTTTAGCAGCTTTGTTCGCCTTTGTGTCTTTATCTATCGCCTCGATGCCGCTGGCAATGCCGCCTAGAGCATAGATGAACTTCGTCACGTTCTTGATCTGTATCGATACCTTGTCGGCTCCCGCTTTCAGGTCGCTCGGCGAACCTATGGTCGAAGAAGTAACGACCTTGGGTGTGGCAGGACGCGTCGTTTTCTGTGCTTGGGTAGAAAACGCCGGCAAGAGAATGGCGAGGGCAAGAATTGCGGAATAACGGATAGCTTTCATAGTTGTGCCTTTATTGTTCAAATCTGTGGGAAAATCTTATCATAAAGTAGATGCAAAAACGGGCACTTGAGGTTCGACGCATTGGGCGGATCGGCTACGCTGACGCCCTTGCGCTTCAAAAGAAGCTGGAGTCTGAGGTTATCGCAAAACGCGAACTCGACCATTTGCTGCTGCTCGAACATCCGCATACGTTTACCATAGGCCGACGGGCAAAAGAGAATGGGGTACTTGCGACGGCCGAGATGCTGCGCTCGCTTGGCGTCGAAGTGTTTGAGACCGATAGAGGCGGAAAAGTTACTTACCACGGGATCGGACAGATCGTAGGCTATCCCATCATCAGCCTTTCACCGGATCGTGAAGACGTTCACAAGTATGTGCGCGATCTTGAAGAAGTGCTGATACGCACGATGGCCGATTTCGGCATCGAAGCTTTTCGGATCGAAGGGCTGACGGGCGTGCATACGGTTGACGGCAAAGTAGCAGCGATCGGCGTTCATCTAAAACGATGGGTCACGACGCACGGTTTTGCGCTCAACGTTAATACAGATCTGAGTTATTACAATTGGATCATTGCCTGCGAGGGCGAACCGGTCACTTCGATGGACAAATTGCTCGGCCGAGAGATCGAAATGTCGGAGGTCGAGGAAAGACTGGAAGAAAATTTCCGAGTGGTGTTTACGTACCCGGATGGAAAGAGAGTTCCGTCCGCGGCACTGAACGCAAGCTCGGTTTGAGGGACCATTATGACACGAACTGATCTATTGCTTTTGATTATTGTTGCAGCATTCGCCGCGGCTTGCGGCCCGGCAGTCAGCGAACTCAAGAATACGAGTAATTCGAATTCAGGTGCTGCGGCAACGCCGGCACCGCAGACCTTGAGCGTTGTCGAACGTCCGCAGAAGATAAAGGACATGATGGCAGCACGCGGCGAACAGGACGCAGCAAAACCGACATTGAAGATCGTCGAACCGAAGGCAGATTCGACGGTTGCTTCATCGACCGTAAAGGTCAAGCTCGATATCTCAGGCGACCTGAAGGGCTACAAACCGCACATGGATATGGAGACAAAAATGGGCAACCACATCCACGTCATTCTCGACAATCAGCCGTACGAGGCTTACTACAATCTCGATCAGGAATTCGAACTTCGAAATGTTTCGGACGGCGAACATACACTTCGCGTGTTCGCTTCGCGGCCATGGCATGAGAGCTACAAGAACGAAGGCTCATTCCAGATGGTGAAGTTTTCAGTCAAAAACGGAAACGCTGACGTAAACAAACCGGTGACCACCAACTCCGGCAATACGATGTCGAACGCGAATGCCAACGCAGCGCCGACTCCGGAAGGGAAGGACATGAAGGAAAGCACGGCCGGTGCGGTCGATGCCAAGAAACCGTTGTTGACATACAGCCGCCCGAAGGGTGAATACAAAGGCGCAGATGCCGACGCGATAATGATCGACTTTTGGCT
>CAYTDJ010000329.1:0-3752 GCA_964436265.1 uncultured Chloracidobacterium sp.
CGCTTCGATCTCATTGGAATTCAATTCAGACGTCAGTAAATTGGCGCTTTCGGAAAGCAGATGAGGTACGGCCGGGGCCGGAGTTGTGGGCTGCCTAGGAAGGTTATTCGCTTTTTTGAGATCAATTACAGTCTCTTCGAGCAAATTCTCCTCTTTTAGCTCTTCGATAAGATCTTCGAAAACATTCATTTTTGTACCCTTTTGCTGGTGGTTCAAACTGGGTAGGCGGTCTTATTCCAAGGCTCCTGCCGGCAGGATCTGAGTTATCTTACCCGTCTGGGTCAACTCATACTTGTAAACGATGTCGTCAGAAACATTTCGTGTTGCGGTGATCACATATTCCGTCGCAAGTTCACCGTCAGTAGGTGTAACGGGAGTCATTTCAAACACGTATCTCCCGCGAACTACCCGATCGCCGGTAGTAACACCGATCCCGTTTCCCATGATCTGCTGCAGTTCAGGCAGACGTCCGAATCGATTGTTTTGAGAATAGAACATGACCTGTGTCGACGATATCGCGCGGAGTGTGGCAAAAGTAGTCCCGTTCTCAGCCGAGCGTATTCCCTTTTGAAGGGCGGGAACTGCGAGAGCGGTGATGATCCCGATGATCACAACCACAAGCAAGAGTTCGATAAGTGAAAATCCCGATTGTTTATTTCTAAGCGACATAAAAACCTCAAGATCTAAGAGTGACAATAATTGACACCATTTTTTGACATTTGGGAAGTGAAGAGTGCCCTCTCCGAAATCCAACTGTTGTTATCACGGGACTTACGCAAACGTCGTTGAAATCCCGCGACCTTCACGTAATTCGGAGTTGCAACGCTTATGCCAAAAGGAAAAGCGAAATCTGAGACAATACCTATTCAAACTAGATGAGGGCATTTTTTGAATTTTCGGAAATTTTTATTACACTTAAAGTTTCGTCCCTAAGCCTTGACAATTAGCTTTTAGTGACAGGAGCCGTGAATATTGAGTTCAGTACTTGAACAGACGATCGAGACCTACGGAATCGACAACTGGGGAGCCGGTTATTTCGGCGTCAATCGAAAAGGGAATCTCATCGTGATCTCTCCCGAGAATGAGAATCTGAACGCAGACGTAAAAGAGATAATTGATGATCTTCGTAAACGCGGCATATCGACACCAGTGCTGCTACGTTTCCCGCAGCTCTTATTCGGTCAAATAAGAAAGCTTCAGACCGCATTCAGAAAATCGATCAAAGAATTCGAGTATGAAGGTGGACATTTATGTGTCTACCCGATGAAAGTCAATCAGAACCGTGCGGTCATTGAGGAGTATCTGAGAGAAGGATCTCGATATAATTTCGGACTCGAAGCGGGTTCAAAGGCTGAACTCTACGCTGCCCTCGGACTTGAACAGTCAAAAGAGAGTCTGCTGGTCCTCAATGGATTTAAGGACCGAGATTTTATCAAGCTCGCTTTCGCCGGAGCAGGCGCCGGAAAGAATGTTGTCATTGTCATAGAAAAGATGAGCGAACTGGAACACACGCTCAGCCTGATCAAAGAAGTGACAGCGGAGAATTCGAATGCCGACCTGCCCATGATCGGCGTCCGTGTGAAATTGTATTCAAAAGGCTCAGGCAAGTGGGAGAAATCAGGCGGTGAGGCCGCGAAATTCGGGTTGACTACCACCGAGATCCTGGACGTGATCCGCCGGTTACAAGAAGCAGGCCGGATCGATCTCTTAAAGCTACTTCATTTTCACATTGGCTCTCAGCTTACCGACATAAAACGCATTAAGAATGCAATGAAGGAAGCCGCCCGGACGTATGCGAAGATCCACCAGATGGGTGTTCCGATCGAGTACCTGGACGTTGGCGGCGGCATGGCGGTCGATTATGACGGGTCGCGCACCTCGTTCGAATCGTCAGCTAATTACAATGCTCGAGAGTTCGCGAACGACGTTATATATGTGATCAAGACCGTCTGTGACGACGAGAATGTGCCGCATCCGACGATAATCCAGGAGTCGGGACGTTTTCTCTCGGCATATCATGCGATACTCGTCACAAACGTTCAGGATGAGATCGAGACGGTCGTTGAGGACCTGACTCCGATGGAGATCGGTGCGGACGACCCACAAGTTGTTCGAGAGTTGGCGGACCTGCGGGAGACCATCAACGCAAAGAATTATCGCGAATATTATCACGATGCGTTGGAGCATCGTGAAGAACTTTTCACGATGTTCAATCTCGGACTGATCACTCTTGAAGACAAAGGAAAGGGCGAGGTCCTTTTCTGGGACGTGTGCGAACGTGCCGATCAGTTCGCACAATTGAAGAAGTATGTATCGGAGGAATTCGACGATCTTCGAAAGTTGCTTTGCGCCAAGTATCTCGCCAATTTTTCCGTCTTCAGGTCGATGCCCGACAACTGGGCATTGGAACAGCTATTCCCAATCATTCCAATACATAAACTCAACAAAAAGCCGACGGAATATGCTACGCTATGTGATATCACGTGCGATTCCGATGGCATTGTAGACAAGTTTGTCGACCTCCACGACGTGAAACCCGTACTCGAACTTCATAAGCTCGTGCCGGGTGAGGCTTACTATATAGCGATGATGCTTGTCGGTGCATACCAAGAGGTGATGGGCAACAATCACAACCTCTTTGGAGTGCCTCACGAGGCCCACATTCATATCGGAGAAGACGGGCATATTATCAAGAAAGTAATTTATGGAGCGACACTTGCGGATTCGATCTCGGCCGTGCGTTTCGATGCCGAGCAACTGCATGATCAGTTCCGGCGTATGATAATGAAAAGGATCAAGGATGGCGAACTCTCGACAAAAGAGGGCAGCCAGTTGATCGAATACTATCAGGATCAGGCTGAAAGCTATACATACCTGACCCCAAGCATCGGAAAAACTGAATAACATTGCCGATCGCTCAATATTTAAGATCTAAGTTAAAAGATTCCCGGAGAAAATATGGTAGCTCAAAAGAAAACAAAGGCTTCGAAATTCCTGACCGTTCCGACGCGTCCAGTGCCGATCGACCGTGACCGGTCCGTCGCGGGACTGCTCGAGAAGATGGAAGGAGCCGGATTTGGTGCAAGACAATTGGCGGAAGCACACCGCATTTGGCTTGATATGCTCGACGACAATTCGACGATCTATATGTGTGCGTCGGGCAACGTGATCTCGTCTGGAATGCGGCGTTTGCTTGCTTATGTCATAAAGAACCGGTTTGTCGATGTTCTCGTGATGTCGGGCTCGGTATTGTATCAGGATATACATGAAACACTCGGACGCAATCATTATCAGGGCCACCCGAGCATGAGCGACGAAGAGTTGGCCGCGTCCGATATCGCACGGGTCGGCGACGTGCTCGCAAATCGAGAAGAGTTTCAAGAAGCAGATGAGTGGGTAGGCAGCGTTATCAATCAGCTTGATCAGAGTCGCGCTTACTCTGTTCGTGAATTCATGCATTTGATGGGACGGGAACTTGCCGAGATCGCACACGAAGACGGCATCATGACTTCTGCTTTCAAATCACGGATCCCTGTCTATTGTCCCGATCTTCAGGCGACCGAGCTTTCGGTGGGCGTTGCACGTGCCAGGTTTGAAAAGAAGGCTCAGTTTACCTTTGACATGACCCAGGACACCATCGAGATGATGCAGATCGCGCAAAAAACACGCAACTCCGCGATCATCACGCTTGGAAGTTCGAACAGCCAGAACATGGTGAATGTCGCAGAAGTGTCGTCGTACATCAACAGAAC
>CAYTDJ010000330.1:0-3751 GCA_964436265.1 uncultured Chloracidobacterium sp.
CTGAAGCACGCACGGCAAACGAGAGCGAACATGCAAAAGCGGTAAGAGCGATGTTTTCGGGCATCGCGGGACGCTACGACCTGCTCAATCATGTTCTATCAATGAACATCGACAAACGATGGCGGAGGCTTGTAAGGCAGAAACTTCAGCCGATCCTTGATGATCCAAACGCACTTATTCTTGATGTTGCTTGCGGAACCGGCGATCTTTCGATCGAGCTGCAGACACATGCTGATGCAAGAGTGATCGGCACTGATTTTTGCCGTCCGATGCTTGCGGTCGCTGCGGAAAAGAACACCAAGGAATCGCTTTCGATTCCGTATGTAGAAGGCGATGCGATGAGGCTTGGCTTTGCAAGCGACAGTTTTGACGCGGTAACGATCGCGTTCGGGCTTCGAAACCTGTCCAACTTTAGCGATGGACTGGCCGAGCTCAGACGAGTTTTAAAGACGGGCGGCCGAATCGTCGTACTCGAATTCTCATCACCCGTCATTCCCGGCTTTCGTCAGCTGTTCAATTTGTATTTTACGCGAGTCCTTCCGCGTATCGGTGGTGCCGTAAGCGGTTCGCGCGGGGCATACGAATATCTGCCCGATTCCGTATCCAAATTCCCCGATCAGAAACGCCTTGTTTCGATGATGATGGAAACCGGTTTTGATGGTGTAGAATATACGAATCTGACCGGCGGTATCGCCGCAATCCATACGGGCGTCAAGAGATAGCCTCTCGACTTGATGAAATACAAGCTCCTTAGTTTTGCCAGACAGCTGGCGTTGACGCTGCTGGTCATCTGGACAGTCGTGTCGCTCGTGACGCTGCTGATCGAGTTTGTACCCGGAACACCCGCGACCACGATACTTGGCGAAACCGCGACAGCGGAACAGATCGCCAATTTTAACGCGAAGCACGGGCTTGACCGGCCTGCGTTCTTCTTTTCTATCTCCTCCGAGAACGGGTTCGTTTGGAACGGCGTCGACAACCGTTATGTCGATTATTGGCTCGGGCTATTTCAGGGCGATCTCGGCAGGTCGTTTCGAACCGATCGGCCCGTGCTCGATATGATACTCGAACGATATCCGGCGACGATCAAGCTCGCGGTCGCGTCGATGCTTGTCGCGATCGGCATCGCGTTGCCGCTGGGAGTTCTAGCAGGAACGAACAAGAATGGCATAATCGACAACTTCGCATCCTTCATCGCATTGATGGGCATCTCTCTGCCGACATTCGTGATCGGCCCGTTTCTTGTTTACATATTTGCGGTACAGCTTGAGTGGTTTCGACCGACCGGAAGCCTATATCCGGAAGACATAATTTTGCCGGCGTTTACCTTAGGCGCAGCGCTCTCAGCGATCCTGACCCGAATGATCCGTTCGAGTGTGATAGAAGAACTCGGTGAAGATTATGTTAGAACCGCTCGGGCAAAAGGCTTGAGCGAGCGAACGGTCATTTACAAACATGTTTTGAAGAACGGCCTGATCCCGGTCGTGACGATACTCGGCTTGCAGCTGGGTGTACTTCTCGCCGGCTCGATAATTACCGAGAAGATCTTTAGCTGGCAAGGCCTTGGCCTGCTGCTTCTTGAGGATGGCATCGCAAAACGCGATTACCGCCTGGTACAAGGCTGCGTTCTTGTCATAAGCCTGACTTACATTGTCGCAAACTCACTAACGGACTTCGTTTATAAGAGACTTGATCCAAGGATCCGACTCAGCTAATAGCTAAAAACTTAAAGCTAAAAGATAAGAGTGAATTCCATGAGTACGAATAAATTCGTTTTAAGAGAAGAGAGTTATGCTTTTGCGATAAGGGTAGTCCGGTTGAATCAATTTCTGTGCAACGAGAAGAAGGAGTATGTCTTAAGCAAACAACTCTTGAGATCCGGCACAGCGGTAGGAGCTTTAATAAAGGAAGCTGAATTTGGACAATCTCGGGCTGACTTTCGAAACAAGATGACGATCGCTCTTAAGGAAGCAAATGAATCAGTGTACTGGTTGAACCTTCTACGGGACACTGATTACATAACGGAAAAGATGTTCCAAAGTATGTCTGATGATTGTTTGGAATTGGTAAGGATGTTGGTCGCGACCGTGAAGACCACTAAAAAATCGGTTGATGACGGTGTCGGACAAATTGTCGGATATGGAAAGCTGCAATGAAGCATCTGATCGGAATCACATATTTCATCTTCTCCCTTTTACTTTTGGTTTTTAGTTTTTAGTTTTTAGTTTGTAGTTTTTGGTTTTGAATGAGTCGACTTAGCTACATCGGCATCGCCATTGCGCTGATCGTCATTTTGCTGGCGGTCTTTGCACCGCTTGTTGCGACGCATGATGTCGAGTTCCAAAATCTAGCTAACAGGTTCGCCACACCATCGGCCGAGCATTGGTTTGGAACGGATTCGCTGGGGCGTGACATTTTTTCACGCGTTGTCTTCGGCGCGCGAATATCGCTTGAGGTAGGCATTTCGGTGGTCACCGTTTCCGGTATCATCGGGATTCTTATCGGAGCGGTCGCGGGGTTCTATGGCGGCTGGGTCGACAAGGTACTGTCAGGCTACTTGTTCAATGTTTTTCTAGCGTTTCCCGGTCTTCTGCTCGCGATCGCCCTTGTAGCATTTTTGGGAGCAGGACTCGGAAAGCTGATCCTTGCTCTGTGCATCATCGGTTGGGTCGGCTACGCCCGCGTGATGCGAGGACAGGTGCTGAAGGTGCGTGAATACGATTTCGTCCAGGCTGCGAAGGCTCTCGGGGCGAGCAATATGCGTATCTTGTTTACGCACATCTTGCCGAACTCCATCCAGCCGCTGATCGTTCAGGCATCTCTTGGAATGGCCGGTTCCGTATTGTCCGAAGCATCGCTTTCGTTTCTAGGACTCGGAATACCGCCGCCGGCTCCGAGCTGGGGAACGATGATCGAAGAGGCCCGAAATTATTTTGCGGTCTATCCGCATACGCTGTTTTTCCCTGGTATCGCCATTGCACTGACCGTGCTCGCCTTTAACTTCCTAGGCGATGGTCTTCGCGAATATCTCGACCCTAAACAACGCACCCGCTAATGCGTATATTTCCACTCGGCGAATCTGCACTCACCATCGAATTCGGTAACGAGATCTCGCTTGAGTTGAACCGTAGGTCGATCTCGCTCGCGGCAGTGCTGTCGGCTGATCCGTTTCCCGGAATGATCGAGGCTGTTCCGGCATATTCCTCGGTTACTGTTTTTTATGACCCTTTGAAAGTACTACGACCGCTTCCGCAGATTTCATCGTCATTCGCGGTCGTTGAGAAGATAATTCGTGAAACCGTGAATCGTATTGATGATACGGAGATCAATGAACGACGGATCGTCGAGATACCGATTCACATAGATGAAGTCTCTTCCCCCGACTTGGCAACGGTTTGCGATTTTAACGGGCTCGACAGTAAGTCTGTTGTCGATCTGTTTCTAGGCCGGACGTATCGCGTTTACATGCTTGGATTTCTTCCCGGCTTTGCGTACATGGGCGAAGTTGACGAACGAATAGCGGCGCCTAGGTTGAGAACGCCGCGAACAAAGGTCCCGGCGGGAAGCGTCGGGATAGCGGGTCTGCAGACAGGTATTTACCCGCTCGAGTCTCCCGGCGGATGGAACATCATCGGACGGACCGATCTCAAGATGTTTGACACTGGCTCAAGCGAGCCGTGTTTGCTTAGACCCGGAGATGAAGTGAGGTTCGTTTCGCAATAGGTTCAGCCGTTTCTTTTCTGATTGATGT
>CAYTDJ010000331.1:0-3750 GCA_964436265.1 uncultured Chloracidobacterium sp.
TGGTCAATGGGCTGGGTATTGTTGGCTGGGGAGTAGGCGGGATCGAAGCGGAGGCCGGAATGCTCGGCCAGCCAGTATATTTTCTTACTCCCGATGTTGTCGGTGTGCATTTGACAGGGGATCTGCCGCAGGGGGCGACCGCTACCGACCTTGTTCTTCGCATCACCGAAATGCTGCGTAAAGCGAAGGTCGTAGGTAAATTCGTCGAGTTCTTCGGCGAAGGTGCGGCCGCTCTCAATGCTACGGACCGAGCAACCATTGCAAACATGGCTCCGGAATACGGCGCGACCATGGGTTTCTTCGGTGTCGATGAAAAGACGCTTGATTATTTTGACGCTACAGGCAGAAGTGAAGAACAGATTGCCACGATTCGGAATTACTACGATGCGCAGCAAATGTTCGGTATTCCGAAAGACGGTGAAGTTGACTATTCAGCGGTCTTGGATCTGAACCTTGAAACCATCACGCCATCAGTTGCAGGTCCCAAAAGGCCTCAGGATAGGATCGAGCTTTCGAGTCTAGACGATCGTTTCCTGGAACTATTCAGCCAGCCGGTCGCTGACGGCGGTTATGGAAAGGCCGCCGAAGATATTGAGAAAAGGCACGTCGTCACGCTTTGCGGATTTCCTGCTGAGACTGTAACGGGCGGGGGAAACCAGGATTCGAAATCAGTGCCGCTGCCAGTACTTGGTGACCAGGTTAGCGAGAACAACACGAGCGTCGTGTCGGAAGTCGAGATGATGAATAACCGCCCGACGCCAGATCGGGTTGATGTTGATAAGGAAGCGTGTCCACCGGAACGGATCTCGATCGGCAACGGGGACGTCCTGATAGCGGCAATAACTTCGTGTACTAATACTTCTAACCCTGCCGTTATGATCGCAGCGGGAATTGTAGCCAAAAAGGCGGCAGAAAGAGGAATGAAAGTCCCGCCACACGTGAAAACATCTCTCGCGCCCGGTTCACGCGTGGTTACCGAATACCTCGAAAAGACGGGATTACAGCAATATCTCGATAAAGTCGGGTTTAACCTGGTGGGCTATGGCTGCACGACTTGTATTGGCAATTCCGGCCCCCTTGACGCCGGGATCGAGGAAGCAGTTGTCGAACACGACATTGTCGCAGCCTCTGTCTTATCTGGAAACCGTAATTTTGAGGCTCGCGTTCATCAAAACGTGAAAGCGAATTTCCTAATGTCCCCGCCGTTAGTTGTTGCTTATGCCCTGGCAGGAACGGTAATAAAGGATGTCTATTTGAATCCGATCGGTCAGGATCGCGAAGGCAATGATGTGTTCCTTAAGGACATCTGGGCATCGCTCGATGAGGTCCGCAAGGTGCTTCAAGATGCTTTCGACCCTGAGACTTATAGGAGGCTCTACAGCGAGTTTGCCGAACAGAATCCGCTGTGGAATGACATCGAATCGAGTGTCGGTAAGGTCTATGAATGGGATCCTGAGTCAACTTATATTCAGGAACCACCGTTTTTTGAAGATTTTTCAATGGAAATCGGTTCCTTTTCGGACTTTTTTGGGGCTAGAGCGTTAGCGATATTTGGAGATTCGGTCACGACCGACCATATTTCGCCAGCGGGTGCTATCAAGGCTAATTCTCCTGCGGGGTTGTATTTGCAGGAGCAAGGTGTTGAGCCCAAAGACTTTAACTCATACGGATCGCGTCGTGGTAACGATCGGGTCATGCTTCGCGGGACGTTTGCCAACGTTCGTATCAAGAATTTGATGGTCGCGCCGGTTGAAGGCGGGTTTACCAAACATCAGCCCGATGGCGAACAAATGTCGATCTATGACGCCGCAATGAAGTATAAGGCGGAGGGAACGCCGCAAGTGATCTTTGCAGGACAGGAATACGGAACCGGGAGTTCACGCGATTGGGCGGCCAAAGGAACCCGCTTAATGGGCGTGAGTGCGGTTGTTGCCGAATCTTTCGAACGGATCCACCGGTCAAACCTTGTGGGAATGGGTGTCTTGCCGCTCCAGTTTAAGGACGGGCAGTCCGCATCGTTTCTAAGATTGGACGGAACCGAGACATTTGACCTTACCGGACTGGCTTCCGGTGAGATCAAGCCAAGGCAGGATGTCAGTCTTACGATCCACAGGGCGGATGGCTCGACTGATACGGCTGATCTGACCTTACGGATCGATACACCGATCGAGCTGGAGTATTACAAGAATGGCGGAATTCTCTCGTACGTGCTTCGGCAACTGGTTTCAGGAGTTTGAAAAATTATCGGGAATAAAGTGTCACTTTTCAGGAATAAATGAGCGGCGGATTTGTCGCTCATTTCATTGTTTTGAAGCGGCTCTTTAGAAAAACCCTTTGTTTTCAGAATACAAAATAGTAACCTTGAATAGACTCTTCATTCATTGTTTTAACCTAAGCTCTCAGGAGTAGTACAAAAATGCGCAAAGCTGTAACTTGTTTTCTGGTTCTGGTGGTCCTTCTGTCTTCGTCGTCAGCCTTGGTTGCCCAGAAGACTAGGGTGAATATAGGCCGCGGTAAGTTTGAGCCGGCTGAATCGCCAAAGTCCAAGTCCCCAAAACCGGGTCCAAGGTCTGAGACCGCGATCTTCAAAACTGCAGAAGCCTTTACGACCGGCAGCGGCGCGTGGGTTCATTGGCAAATGGAGGTCGAGACGAATAATCAGGGCTTCTACGTTTACAGAATGGATACTCGAGCGGCCGAGCCGGTTTCTGAATTTATCCTGGGCGGAAGCTTTAAGTCAATTGAACCGACAGTTTATGGCGAACATTATAGTTTCTTCGATCCATCAGGCAATGTTGACAGTCAATATATCGTTGAAACGTTTGGTGTAACCGGTGGAAAGACCCGATCGTGGACGGTTGGTACGCAACTTGTTAAATCTTACCCAACGGTTGACGGCGTTGCGATGTTTGATAAGGCACCGACGATCAATGAGAACGCTCGGCCGTCGAATACGATCCTTGACCTGCCGTCAGACCTGAAATCCGAGGTTATTACCTATCAAGTCGCTGCAGATCCAGAACGACATAAACAAGTTATCGCCCAGCCAGGTGCAAAGATCGCAGCTAAAGGCTCGGGTATCATCCGCGTAACGAAAGCTCAGTTACAGGCCGCTGGTTTTGATGTAAATAGTGATCCGGCGCTCTGGCAGCTTTATCTGGAAGGCGTCGAGAGAGCCATCATTGTCGGCCCAAATGCTGATTACATCGAGTTCTTTGGAAGAGATCTAGATACACCCGAAAGTGATATAAGGACCTACTATTTGATCGTAGGCGCCGAGCCCGGCAAACGCGTTAGAAACGCGACACCTCGCCCGAATATGGGTACATTGCTTTCACGAAGGTACAAGCAAACCGTCGTTAGAAAAGAACGTTTCAATTACGTCAATTCGGTCTTGAACGGCGATCTTGAGAACTACTGGGGACGCGTTGTGGGGGTTAATTTAACTACATATAACCTGCTTTTAACTGGCGTAGACCTAACACCGGGGGATCGTGTTTTACGAATTGCGTTCCAAGGATATTCCATCACACCGCATAGTGTAGAGATAACTTTAAACGGCAACAGTCTCCCGCCAGCTACGTCGAGCGGAAGAGTTGCGTTCAGCAAAGAGTACATAATTCCCGCCTCATACCTGGTCGAAGGGAATAATGCGCTGGCGATGAGGTCAAACGGAGCCAGCGGCGATCTTAGTTTGTTTGACAGTGTATCCGTTGACTATCCGCGGACTTACAAAGCCGAGAACAATCT
>CAYTDJ010000332.1:0-3749 GCA_964436265.1 uncultured Chloracidobacterium sp.
GCACTCTGAATTGGTCGCGACGACGAACTGCATTTTCGAATCGGTGCTTGCTGAGCTTCATCAGCCGCTTGATGCGCATAAGACAGTCTCAGATCTTGAGGCTCCTTTTGTTCAATGCGCGGTAGTTGAGGATGCAAAAGGAACTTCGATCCGTGAACGACAGGTCATCGAGGCAGGATACATTGCAGATCAGATCGAAATTCTGCACCGCGAAAACGGGGTTCGCTACGGTGACATAGCAATAATCGGCCGCCGTTGGGCGCCACTCCAAACATATCTGGATGTGCTGTCTGCCAGATCGATCCCGGCGGTAAACGCAGGAGGCGGCAATCTGCTCGAAACCCGTGAAGCAAAAGACATTTATTCGCTTCTGGGTTTTCTTGCCGACCCGAACGATAGTATTTCACTGGTCGCCGTGCTTCGAAGCCCTTTTTTTGCTTACAGCGACAAGACCCTCTTTTCAGCTTCGACCAGTCTCGGTAAAGAACAAGGCTGGTGGGAAATGGTTAAGACTCGAGAAGAATTCTCACGACCAGTGGGTATTTTGAAAACGTTGATCGAGGCCGGCAAGCTCGGATCTGCTGAATACGTAGTGCGTATGGCCGATCGGCTCACGGGTTATGGTGCGGTGATCGCGAACTTGCCGCAGGGGTCCCGTCGTCTCGCCGACATGAATGGGATGTTAGATCTGTTTGGAAAGCTCGCTAGGCTAGGCCGGGGCAATGTTTTCTCAGCACATCGCCATATTCGCGAGCTATATGAAACGGAGATCGAGATCCCGCGGCCGTTGTTGGAGTCGGGCGACGCTGTTTCGTTGATGACCATACATAAAGCAAAGGGCCTCGAATGGCCGGTGGTCTTTATCCCGGACCTCGCGTCGAATCACAGTGGAGACCGACAGCCGATAGTTGCTGATAGTGAGTTAGGTGTGGCGTTTCAAATGGACGGCGAGGACTTTGAAACGACAGAACCGGCAATACTCAAATTGATCAAGGCGAAGCAGAAAGCTCGCGATCGTGAGGAAGCAAAACGCCTGCTTTATGTTGCGGTAACAAGGGCGAAAGATAAAGTGTACCTTACTGCTTCCAAGGGTAAAGGTTTCGACCTTGATATCCTTAGCCCCGGGCTGGACGCCGCCGGCGTCGCCGTCGAGGTCATTCCATTTGTTGAACATCTCGCGATCGTACCAAGTCCGGGTAAACAGGCACCATTTGAACTTCCCGAACACATAAATACGTCACCTCTTACTGCCGGATCGAACAGGATCCCGGTTTCGGCCTTGACCATTTATGCGAAATGTCCAAGGCAGTTTGCGTATTTATATGTTGATGGACATCCAGGCATAGGTGAGGGTGCGGCCGCCGCTCGGACGATAGGTACATTGACGCACCTGGCATTGGAATTGGGCGTTTCAGACATTGAAACCCTCCGCCGCGAATCGTATGTAAACGACGACGTTCAGCTTAAAGAAGCGATCGCACTCGCAAAACGATTTACAGATGACCCTGCCTATATAGCAATGCGCGGGATCGAGTGTCAAAAAGAGGTCAAGTTCCGATTTGATATGAACGGCCTCATTCTTGAAGGCATAGCCGACCTCGTCGCCGACGATTTTGTGCTTGACTACAAGACCGATGGTGAAATGCATCCGACCGAACACCTATACCAACTATGGGCCTATACGAAGGCGTTGAAGAAACAAAGAGCATACCTTGCTTACCTTAGGCACGACGTGCTCCACGAATTCACCGCAGATGATCTAACCGCCGCTGAGGCCGATGCGATCAAAATGATCGATTCGATCAAAGATGGTAGTTATGAACCAACACCGTCGGAATACATATGCAATACGTGCCAGTATCAGGCGATCTGCGAGCAGAAGTTTGTTGAAAACCAGAGATTTGATGAGACACGATAGTGTGACTGACACCTGTGTTTCCAGATAAACCGGGGGATATTCTGAGCATCAATGACACGATTGAGCGACCGTTACCGCGTGAAACAATAGCTTGACAATTGTCGGGCTCGGGTACATATTTCAAGTTGGCCTATGCTGAAACGCCTTACAGCATTTTTGTTTGTTCTGATGATCGCCGGTAACGTTTTTGCCGGTGTTTGCGGCTGTATTGGCGACGCTGACCACCAGGACCCGTGCTGCAAACGCGAACTTAACGCTAAAGATTCATTCTCGGCCAAACCTTGCTGCGATGACAATTGTGTGACCTCGGGCTTTGTCAGCACACCGAGAACTCAGGGCGAGTCAACCGTTAAGATCCCGATCCCAGCAGACGAGATCGCTGTTGTAGCGATCCGGAATTTTGCTTTCGATCTTTCCGCCGTCCGGCGTTCAGAAATCGCAGTTCCGTTTGTCGATAAACGGCTGATCTTCCCGAGGCCTCCTGACCTTTACCTCAAACACCATTCATTCCTGATCTAGTTCGTTTCGTTTGGCGTTAGCGCTCGGCTCTAATTACGAGTCGCTTTGCAGCGCCGAAGTGTATTTAAACGTGCGATTCCGCGCGTACTTTTTGTTTAATTTTGAACATTGGAGAACTGAAAATGAAAAAAATATTCGTAATTTCACTTGTTTCGGCCTTGGCCGTATTTGCAGCGGCATGTGGTTCATCAACCGGGGGCGATGCTTCTGCCGGAAAGACAATAAAAAGCGGCCCCGCGGGTAACAACCTTACGGCGACGCTGGCGAACGCCGAAGGAACATTTAAGAAAGGCAAACAGGACTTCACGCTGACCTTTACAGATGCCTCAGGTAAGACAGTCGATGTAGGGGCAGCAGCGGTAAATTTCCGGATGCCGGCTATGGGCAGCATGGCGGAAATGAACGCGGGCGCCAAATTCACGACGACCGGCACTCCCGGAGTCTACAAAGGCAATGTTGACCTTGAGATGGGTGGCGAATGGCAAGCAATGGTGACATACGAAGGCCCGGCAGGAAAAGGATCTGCGACGCTGACTATCGTCGCTAAATAGAACGCAATGATCCATAAGCTCATCGAGTGGTCGCTTAATAACCGCGGTATCGTGATCGTCCTTTATTTGGGCGTTGCGGCCGCCGGTTATTGGGCGCTTTTGAGAACGCCGATAGACGCGATACCGGACCTTTCGGACAATCAGGTGATCGTCTTTACGGACTGGGCGGGCCGTTCGCCACAGGAGGTCGAGGATCAGGTCACCTATCCGCTTGTGACAAGTCTTCAGGGCCTACCCGGCGTGAGGACTGTCCGTGCGAACTCGGCGTTCAGCTTCTCGATGATCAACATTATTTTCGAGGACAATGTTGAGCTCTACTGGGCAAGAACGCGCGTCCTCGAACGGCTGAATCTGGTTGCAAAACAATTGCCCGAGGGCGTTACGCCGACACTCGGGCCGGATGCGACGGGCGTCGGCCAGGTTTTTTGGTACACGCTCGAATCGGACAAGATGGACCTTCGCGACCTGCGAACGATTCAGGATTGGTTCGTTCGCTATCAGCTTAATTCCGTACCGGGTGTTTCGGAAGTTGCGTCCGTCGGAGGCTACGTTCAGCAGTATCAGATCGATGTCGACCCAAACAAACTTCGCGGCGTAAATATCCCGCTTTCGATGGTGATCGAAGCTGTAAAGCGCTCGAACAACAATGTCGGCGGAAACGTTGTGGAGCAGGCGGGCGAGTGGGCGGTCGTCCGCGGCGTCGGTCTGATCGGCTCTTTGGATGATGTCGGAAACATCGTTATCGGCGCATCGAACGGCAC
>CAYTDJ010000333.1:0-3748 GCA_964436265.1 uncultured Chloracidobacterium sp.
GTGCGAAGTTCAAATGCAGCGAACGCCGATAATGCTACGAATGCGACAACCGCAGCCGTTAGTAAATGGTTTTGGGTGACTTGCAGTTCATTTTTCGTTCGGGAACGGATTACGGTCAACGAGAGAAGGAGCACGATCGCTCCATAGATCCTTTTCATTTTGATCTCCGGAATTTGAGGTTTCTCAATTGTAGCCGGAGTACTGCCAAATGGAAGGTGTTTGAGTGCAGACGGGTACACGATACAATGGAACGGTTTTTGGCCGGCTCTGCTTGCGATCACTATTTTATCGGGTAACCATCTTTCCTTTCAGGATCACAGATTCAATTCCTTTAAGATTTCCAATGTCCTTAAGCGGGTCTCTTTCGAGAATAAGCAGGTCTGCGTATTTTCCGGCGGAGATAGATCCGTGCAGCTTTGAAGCAGCCATGTAGATCGCAGGATTTATCGTAGCGGTCCTTAGTGCCTCTGAATTAGACAATCCCGCAGCAACGAGCAATGCAAGCTCCTGGTGCAAACTGATCCCGGGATAGACATACGGCATTCCGGCAAAATCGCTTCCAGCAAGCAATAACACACCTTTCTTATGCAGGAAACCTACGAGTTCCTTTTGTGAACGGAACTTGCTCTCCAACTGATCCCAGTCACCGTTCTTAGTATGCCGTTCGATGCGTTTTGCCCAAACCGCTTTCCACTCGTCCATCAATGATGAAGGGATGTACATCGAGTAGTCGTCGTTCACGACCGAAGGATCACGGACGCGGCTTTTTAGTTGATAGGTGATAAGCGTCGGGCAAAAGAACGTCTTTTTGGATGCCATCAGGTCACCGAGTCGGGAGATCCGATCTCTATCGGCTGCCCAGATCTCTTCTAACCTGTTCAGATGTTCGACACTGCGTTGACCCAGCGAGATCGACACCTCGGGTTCTATATATTCAGACAAATGTCCGGCAAATCCAATATCGTGCTTTAAACAATAAGCAGCGATCTCACTAAGCTGCTTTTCACGAATAAGAGAATAGGTCTTGAAGAAATCAACTCCACCGGCCCGGAGTCCGTCAAGCACGGTCGCGATGTCAGTCTTGTCATTCACAGCGATCGAAAAATCGCGATAGACCGGCGGATCCCCATCCAACATCGGACCCGCGCCGAAGATGTCGGGGCCGTCAATCCCACCAGCGCTGACCGCCACTTTGTACTTACGCAATAGGTTCGTATCTCCACCCATGTCCCTGATGCCGCTAATCCCGTTTTTCAGCAATATAGGGAATAGGAGTTTATCGTTTTCATCACGCCAACATAGATGAAAATGCATATCCCATAATCCCGGAGACAGGTATTTACGGGAACCATCGATCGTCTTTGTATTACTCGGGATCCCGCGGGGCATCGACCTTCCAACATAGGAGATCTTGCTGCCTTCAATAACCACGTTTTGGGAAGGCAGGATCTTTCCTTCGATCACGTCAACGACGTTGATGTTCTTAATGATCAGGAATTCGTTTGACTTTGCGGAAGCTTCACCTGAAAAGAAACCCAGACAGAATGATCCGACGATCGCAAGGAACATCGGTCTTAGAAGTAAAACAGCCTGAGTGCGTTTCATGAGTCTATTCTTTGATCGCTTCGGCGATCTCGACCAGTAAGCGTCCTAACGGCTTGCCCAGGTTTTGCGGAACGCTTGTGTTGACCTGAACGGCGACGGCTATCTTCGTGTCAGGGAAATACATCATGTCCGTCATGTAGCCCGGGAAGAAGCCGCTGTGGCCGTAAGAGGTTCCGGCAGCGGTCTTTCGGATTATTACGCCGAGACCGTACTTTGTCTCGCGGCCGAGCATCGGTGCTGCGACACCGTCGAGCATCTGCGGTAAGAGTGAAGGGTCAAACGCCTTACCTTCGTACATCATCTTTGCCCAGCGGGCGAGGTCTTCGCCGGTCGAGGCCCAGCCGCCGCCGGTCCATTCGAACTGCGGGTTGATGATGAACTTGCCGTTCGCGATCATCTCATCTTTCCCGCCAAACGGGTTCTTATCGCCGGCATAGCCCTGAACTACACCCTTTATCACAAGTCCGTCCTGAGGGATGGTATTCGTGAGCTTTAGTTTCTTTACGACGCGCCTGTTTGCTTCGTCGTAGAATTTTTTGCCCGTGACCTTTTCGATGATCATCCCGAGCACGATGTAGTTGGTGTCCGAATAATCCCACCCCTTGCCGGCTTCGAACTCAGCCTTTGTGTCGAAAAGATAGGAGAGCAGTTCCGCGGGCTTCCAAACTTTTTCCGGGTTGGCCGTGAGATCGTTGGTGAATGTATCTTTGAATTCGTAACGCACAAGGCCGCTCGTGTGGTTCATCAGTTGTCGGACGGTGATGTCCTTTGCATTAGGAAGGCGTGCAAACCAGTTTTCGCTGCCAAGATATTTCTCGATCTTGTCGTCGAGCCCGATCTTACCTTCCTTTACAAGCTGAAGCGCGGTCGTGATCGCAAAGGTCTTGCCTGTGCTGCCCGCAAGCATTCGGTCTGTTGGCTTCATCGGCGTTTTTGCCGCTCGGTCAGAATAGCCGACGGCAAGGCCGAACGATTCACCGTTCGCCAGGACGACGCCGACCGTCGCACCTGGAAATTTTCCAGCCTTGTGCCACTCGTCGAGTTTGAGCTGTATCTCTTTCTTGAGAGCATTTGTACCCGTGACCGCGACAGGCCGCTGCCCGAAAGCAACGGCCGCCGCCGCAAAAATGGTGACAATCAGAAACGGTTTAACGATCGATCTCATTTACTTTTTCTTGTAATAAGTCCGGTCAACGGACGTCCATTTTTCCGGGTTCCAAAGGTCCGCGTCAAGAGCAACGTCGGCCTGAATGTCGCTATATTCTTCGGTGGTTGTCGCCTTTCCGTCGACAAAGAACAGGACCTCGGCCGCGACCCAGCCGCCTTTCGCTTTGACGTATTTGTTGAACTGAGTTTCGGCAACGCTTTTCTTGTCGCGGCCCGCCGCCTGAATGAGGCGGACGAAGACCAAGGTCTTCTTATCGACCCAGAACTGCGGCGTCGCCGCGTCGCCCGACTTAGCACCGACCACGTAAACATCTTTTCCGAGCCACTTGTCCTGGCGAATCACTGAAAGGTCGATGCCCATTCCTTTCACCTGTGCGATCGTCGATTCGACCGGCTGGCCGTAAACATCAAACCCAAGGACCATCAGCGGGTGGACAAAGGGCCGGCCGCCGGTCGTCTTTCCGTCCTTAAAGGAAAAGACCTTGCCGTCAGCAAAGAGAATGCCGTTTCCCTTCTCGGTCGGATCGATATCTATGCGGAGCTTGCCCGGAAGCGACATCGCTTCGTACCAAGTTTCGGCGCTTGTCGTGCCGTCGGGTTTATGTGTGATCGTCTTTTGGACGAAGGTCAGCGTCTTGTACCATTTGCCGTCGTACTTTTTGTGCATCGCGGCGATAAGTTCTTCGCCAGTTGTGATATCTGCTGCAAATGCCGGTGCGACAAGCAGTACCATGAAAATGAAAAGTTTCGTTGTTCTCATAAGTTTATTCTAAACATTGGATGGAAATGCCGCATCGGGTTCACCATCACTTTTTCCTTGAATAGATCAGGTCAAAAGAAGTCGTCCAAGTCTTACCTCCGTCGGTAGAGTTTTCACCGTGTTGACGGACATCGCCATTCGGCATTTTTGTGAAAGTCATTTTCGCAAGCGTCGGCTTTCCCGAAACGATCGTGTCTGCCGTGACTACCATTTCGC
>CAYTDJ010000334.1:0-3747 GCA_964436265.1 uncultured Chloracidobacterium sp.
CTTTCGCGAGCGGTCAGCTTTCCCTGTTTGTGGATCTTCTCGATCTTGTCAGGCCCGCCGCCCAGCTTTAGCTTACGTTCAAGGCGGAGATAGTCCTCCGTCAATAGACGCAGGCGTGATTGTTTGTCGGGAATCGTCATTTTTCAGAAATGATAAACGTAGGGACCATGCCGCCGCCGGCCGTCACGTTCGCCAGTTCGTTTGAAGAAAGCCGTGTAAAAGCCGATCCTACGACGCCATTGAATAAAAGCGGATCGAGGTCGACGAGTTGCTCCGCCAGACCCCAGTTACCAATATCGTCATAGAGCATCGGAAACGGTTCCTTAGCGGTGCTTACTCGTTCTTGAACAAGATAATCTCCGTCAGCAAGTCCGGCCGCGATTGCCTCGTCCCATTCCTCAACGTCACAGTTCCATCCAATGTAGATGCCGTGCCCTCCGTAATCATCGTTTGGCTTAAGAACGAGCTTGGACGAATTTTCGCGTGTCCAGCTGACGAGGTCGATCTCATTACCGTGGTTAACGGTCCTTTCCTCACGCAGTTTTCGAGTCCACGGAATATGAGCGTTTATCGCGTTGATCTCAGCTTCGTTAAACAGGTGCGAATAACGTTCATTCGTCAGAACGGCGAAGATCGCCTTCTTGTGCACGAGCTTTCCACGAAAACTGTTGACCATGCAGACCGCCCTAGCTTTGCATGCCTCAAGCAACGCAGGAGCCTCGTCCATGATCGGCAAATATTCGTTGACGAGAAGGCGTTTATAGACGACGTCGATCTGTACGCCGCCAAAATAGAGCTTACCTCCGTCAAATTCGAGTTCCTGCGGTGAACAGATGATCGCATCATAACCTTCAGATTCAAAGTAATCGCGGAACAACTCAAATTCCTTTTGCGTCGGCAAGCCCTTGAGGTCTACGATCGCGATCAATGGCTTTCGATCCGCCTTTCCGCCACAGAATTCATCCCAGCAGCTTAGCAGAACCTGAAGCAGTTTCGGACGTCCACTGAATCCCTTCAGATCGTATCGTTCGGCGAACTTTTGCATTACAGGAAGTGATCTGAAGATATCTGTTGCAGAATCGGCATATGCGATCCCGGCAGGGCTTTCGCCGTTCAGCTCTACGTAGCTGTACGCTTGATCGGTAAGGAACGAATCGAGACGCGAGGTTGGCGAGACCTGCTGATAGCCCGGATCGATCTTTACCAATTCAAGTTCTACGTCGGTAATTCCTAATTCATGCAGGATCGTGTCATCCTGAACGGCAGCATCTTTTACCTTTTGAAGGGCGCCCCAAACGGTTTCGCATGCCGCCGTTACACGTGTCCAATCGTCAGAGGTTATGAAATGAGGACGAAGGTATGGCGTTAGCGGACGCCCGCCAAATATCAACCGGTTTCGTTCCAATCCATCGTGAAGAACCCGGTAGGATTCAGCAGCCAGGTCGTGGTCCTCGAGAAGTTCGTGATAGTAGGCAACGGCTTCTTTCAACATTAGGGATGCGGCGGGCTAATTGCCCATCATTACAATGTGATCATATTCGGCCTCAGTCAGGGACATCACCGAGATGCGGCCATTGCGAACAAGGAGAATATTTCCAAGACGTGGTTCGGCCTTGATTTCCGACAGCGAAACCGGTCTCTTGAACTTTTTCCCGGCTTTCAATTCAACGGCGATCCACGCATCGTCATCTGCGGTCGGATCGGGGAAGGCCGTCTTCGATACAGACGCAAAACCAACCACTGCTTTTTCATCGCCTGAATGATAAAAGAGAACCTGATCACCTTTCTTCATATCGCGAAGGAAATTGCGTGCCTGATAATTCCGAACACCGGTCCAATCAGTCTTCTTTTCCTTCTGAAACTGCTCAAACGGGTAATTCGCCGGATCCTGCTTAACCAGAAAATATGCCATGTTCTTCCCTATGATTTCTTTTGTGTCTGCGCCGCCTTTTTGTTCAGCCATTTCGCAAGTCGTTCGATGTACGGTCGGATAGGTTTGAAGAGCTTTGCTCGAAAGCTGTTCTTGTTCTGTACCTCGCTCCACTCGCGGAGGTTCTTTTCGGCATACTGTCGGATCTGCGGTTCTAGATTTTGTTTCTTGACCGAATGCTTCAGTGTCAGGTAATAATGCTGCCCAACGAGAGAAAAGATCAGCCCCGCCGCGTTGCTTTTGAACGACGATCTGGCCATCCAACGCTTTGCCCAGCCCTCGGTCGGCTGGAGCAATGCTCCCATCGCCATTTCGAGCCAAGCACCCTGATTTTGAACTCGCGGATGGTAAAGGCCCGGGAGGTCGCCTTTCATCGGGACATCCATGTTCTTAAGTCGAGGATCGTTTATGAAATCAACGAGTTTGATCTTTTCGAGGCCGCGCAGATGTTCTATTGGTAAATAGTCAAGAACAGTCTGTAAATGCTCTTCGGCACCTTTCGGCAGATCGAGGGAAGACTGATTCTCGATCTTCAATTTAGTCACTTTTGCGGTCTTTAGCCCCGCAGTTTGAATTGCCATAACTGTGTGTAAATTGTAATTGCTAAATCGCTAATAGTAAATTCGGCGAACTTTGTGTGGCGTAATCGCCACAAACTTGATTCCGGGGGATTCATCCAAGACGTATATTCGGGGTCTTAACGTGGAATACTTACTGGCACGAGAATTGTCTGTTCGGTAATAACTGATGAACCAAACCACGATTTCGAAATCTGTTAGCACCAAAGGAGTTGGGCTCCACACTGGCGTAGAGGTGAACCTGAAACTAAAGCCCGCACCGGAAAACACGGGCTATGTCTTTGTTCGAACCGATCTTGACAATTTCGAGATACCGGCATCGGTCGAGTATGTCTCGCACTGTTCATATGCGACGACGCTAATGCGCCGCGGTGTTGTGCTGTCTACGTGCGAACACCTGTTATCTGCATTGCGCGGTTCGGGTGTGGATAACTGCTTTATCGAACTGGACAATATCGAGATTCCGATTCTCGACGGATCAAGCGAAGACTGGGTCGAACTGATATCAAATTCAGGCGTAAAGGAACTCGAGGCATCGCGTCGCATCCTAAAGGTTCTAGCACGAGTTGATTTTGATGAGGACGGAAGAAAAATGTCGATCGAACCTTGCGACCGCTTTGAGATCGAATGCGTGATCGATTTTCCACATCCGTTCATCAAACGACAGGCGTTTCATTTTGTAATGGAAAACGGCTCCTTCGGGCAGCAGATCGCATCGGCACGCACTTTTGGGTTTACGCACGAGATAGAAATGCTTAGAAAGGCGAACCTCGCCTTAGGCGGTTCACTCGATAACGCCATCGTCCTAACGCCGGACGGCATGCTGAACGAAACCCCGTTGCGGTTCGATGATGAGTTCGTCCGCCACAAGATACTCGACATAATCGGCGACGTCGCCCTACTCGGGATGCCGGTCCAAGGAAAGATCACAGCTGAAAAAAGCGGCCATGCCGTGCACGCCGCTCTGATGAGCAAACTCCTAAAAACTGAAAATGCCTGGGAGATCGTCTGATCACTCTTTCCAGTCTTCGGTATGAAATGTCCCTTCCTTATCGACGCGCTCATAGGTGTGAGCGCCAAAGAAGTCACGCTGGGCCTGGATCAGGTTAGCCGGCAGTCTTTCTGACGCATACGCCTTCAAGTAGTTCAGCGCCGATGCGAAGGCCATGCAGGGAACATCGGCGGCAATGGCAAATTTCAATGTTGCTTTGAGGATATTCTGCTCGTTCCGGATCGTAG
>CAYTDJ010000335.1:0-3726 GCA_964436265.1 uncultured Chloracidobacterium sp.
TGAGTCCGATACATGTTTCGGTGTCAAACGACAACGTTTCGAATGGTACGACTTAAGGAATAAGTCGTTGCCGAGCGATTTGAAGTGAACGGGAACGAAATAGTACAACTTCGTTCCCTTTGAATTATTTATCACTTAACCGCCATTTGTACGACTTTGATAAAGTTTCGGCTACCTAGGGCAAAGTTCTTGGAGCAAGGAGTCAAGCTCGGCGAATTCAGACCTCGCTTTAGAGACAAACTTCATTGTTCGCTCGATCGCCTCGCCGATGATCAGGCGTGTAGGAGAAGGCATTTCCGGGCGATACAGCTCGTGCGTCTCGCGTTCCGAAATGGTTACAGCGCCGTCCGCAAATTCGAACACGCCGGTAGTTTCAATTACTTCTTTGTCGCAAAGTCTGAACATCTTCACTGCCTTTCCTCCTTCCCGAATTTGGCCAAACCGTCTTGCGGCGCCGTTGGAAAATGAAGAAGCAAAGGATATGCCAAGACGAACAAGTCTTTGAGGATGAACAGGATAGATTATCGCAAGAAATTTCGTATAGACCTTGTGAGTACGCATTCGAATACGATTCGCGCAAAACGTATGTCTTATATCGAAACTGCTGGTTGTGCGGTCTTGAACCATTCGACGAACTTGGGTATTCCCTGTTCGATCCTGGTGGTCGGGTTGTAGTTAAGAAGCCTTCTTGCCTTTGAGATGTCTGCGAAAGTGATCGGAACGTCACCAGGCTGCAGCGGTTGCCGCTCGATGATCGCCTTCTTTCCGAGAGATGCTTCCAATAGTTCGATCAAACGGCTCAATTCGGTCGTTTCCGATTCTCCGAGATTGAACACCTCGTGCATCGAGCCGTCATAATCGATCGACGCCCGGACACCTTGAATTATGTCATCTATATAGGTGTAGTCGCGCCGGGTCGAACCATCGCCGAACACCTGAATAGGCTGGCCCGAGTAGATCAGCTTCGAGAATTTGTGAATGGCAAGATCGGGCCGTTGACGTGCGCCGTAAACTGTGAAAAAACGCAGGCAAACCGTGCGGATGTCGAACAAATGCGAGTAAGTGTGGCAGATCAATTCGCCTGCGGCTTTTGTCGCCGCGTAGGGAGAGATAGGTTTGAAGATCGGGTCGTCTTCGGCAAAAGGAACCTTCTCATTTTCGCCGTAAACCGAACTTGATGATCCGAAAACGAATTGCTTTACATCGTACTTCCGCGCGAGCTCAAGCAAATTGACCGTTCCGTTGATGTTCGTTTCGACGTATAGCTTCGGCTCGGTCAAGGATGGCCGGACACCCGCACGGGCAGCGAGATGCACGATCACGTCAAACTGATTTTCATCAAAGACCTGCTGAAGCGATTCGCTGCATCTGATGTCCGCCTCGAAGAACTGTATGTCTCCCGATCTGCGGAGCAACCCAAGATTTGCACGCTTGATGTCCGGAGAGTAGAAATCGTTAAGGTCATCGACGACGGTCACGTTCCACGCATTTTCGCGCAAAAGCGTTTCGACAAGATGCGAACCGATAAATCCGGCACCGCCTGTAACCAGGATGTTCTTTTTCACAATTTAACAACGATGGGCGGAGAGAGAGAACCGCGAATCAGGTAAAGAAAATAACACGAACCTTGTTTTCGAGGCAAAAAGTGTCAGTTCAAAAATCTCTGCTTCGTAGTGTACTTCGCGAGCAATTCCTCGAGAAATCCCTCGTAGGTAAACGTCGCCTGGTCGTACTTCGGCTTGAGTTTGAACATCAGCGGAAGAGCTATCCGCCACGCCATCCACGTCCGCTGGCGTTCCGTCAGGTCCCAACGCCGACGCAGGAAACTCTCGACCACCTCGATCTCGTCGTCCTTCAAAAGGCTTACGTTACCTTCAAACGCGGTCCGCTGCTGAACGCGCCTGTATGCAGGGTCCGCTACCGGATTTGAAAACGTCTCTGCGAATGTCGGAGCTTCGTCAGTGCGTTCGCGAATGACGACCGTACCGGCAAACAGGTCGCCGACTCGCTGGTCGCGATTGCTCATAAAGATCGCGATCAATCCTATCGAATAGACCGGTATGAGAAAACCGGGAACGGCGTCAAAGATCCGTATGAGATTTCTCGCTATCGCCTCCCAAAGCGTAATGGGCCGGCCGTCTTCGCGGATCACTCTAAGCTTCAACAATCGTTTGCCCGGCGTTTGCCCGTCCCACAGCCATTCGAAAAAAGCAAAATATCCGGCGAACAAAAGAAAAAGCACAAAGATCATTACCGCTATGATCCAGTTCGGCAAAGAGCGTTCGATCTCGTCCGTGATACCGAACTGCGAGTCGCGACCGAATCCGGCAACAAAAAGGAACACGAACGCAACTATCGCGATCGACGCGTATTGAATGGCGTGATCGATCGCCACGGCCAGAAACCGGTTGCCGATCGACGCAAGCGGGAACGCTAGCGGAACCCGCTCGGGCGTTTCTATGATCAGTGTCTCTTCGGTTTCGATCATCTGTGCCGCCATCGACCAACATTATCCATATAAGAACTGCGGAAATGCAAAATCCCGATCCCGAAACACGGAAAGGATGCGGGCGTAGGATCATTCCTTGTCATTATACGCATCGGTTCTTATACTTTAGTTTGGCTGAAATCGGGAGAGATCATTTTTGCGTTCTCAAGTGAGTTTTGAAAATTTGGATGCGAGCCCATTCCGGTTCGCGGTCATCTACAGCAGATGGAATGAAGAGCTGACGACCAGCCTGCGCGATGGCGCTCTGCGGGCGCTGAAAGAAGCAGGTGCCGCCGAATCGGATATCGAGGTGTTTGTGGTCCCGGGAGCATTTGAGCTGCCGCTTGCTGCACAGACCGCCGCTGAATCGGAACGGTTTGACGCGGTGATCGCGCTTGGCGTAGTTATACGCGGCGACACGCCTCATTTCGATTTTGTTGCGGGCCAGGCAGCGGCCGGGATAATGCAGGCATCTCTTTTGACCGGAGTGCCGATCACGTTCGGCGTGGTGACCACAAACACGCTTGAACAGGCGCAGGAACGTTCCGGTAAGGATGACGGGAACAAGGGATTCGAGGCGGCCCGTACGGCAATAGAAATGGCAGCATTTGTCGAAGCGGTGTCATCAGATGAATTCGCGTAGAGCTTTACTAAATGTCGTTTGAAAAGGAAGAAAAGGGCTCCGGAACCCGGCGAAAGGCGAGAGAGAGCGCACTGCAAATGCTCTTTGCCGCGGACGTCGACAGTTCCGATCCCGAAGTGCTTATCGCTGATTTCTGGAACGAACTCGGTGCCGAGGGGTTTGACGATAAAACGCGGGATTTCGCGAACAACGTCGTTCGCGGGGCACTCAACAATGTCTCGGTCGTAGATGACCGCATACGCTCTCGTGCAGAACATTGGCGCATCGAACGAATGGCGATCGTGGACCGCAACATTCTCCGGCTTGCTGTTTACGAATTTCTTTTCGAAGATACGCCCCGCACCGTAGTCATTAACGAAGCGCTTGAGATAGCCCGACGTTTCTCCACTTTCGAAGCGACCCAATTCATCAACGGTATTCTCGACGCCATAAAACTCGACCTTGAAAAGGCCGGCACCGACGGCGAACAAAAGGCCGACAGCAGAACCACCTCTACCTCTTGATCAGAACCATTCTAGTTTCATTCGCTTTCGTCGTCATTACGGCCGTCGCCGTGTATTCGCAGGAGTTCCCAAAAGAAATACGCGGCTACAAG
>CAYTDJ010000336.1:0-3722 GCA_964436265.1 uncultured Chloracidobacterium sp.
TGGATTTATATTTGGCACTCCTTTGGCCTATCAGCTTGGTGTCGGGTTTATTCCCGTGAGAAAGCCTAAGAAGCTTCCGGCGGACAAAGTCGCGGTCTCTTACGAACTCGAATATGGGACGGACTCTCTGGAAATGCATAAAGACGCGGTTGGCGAAGGCCATAATGTCCTTATCGTTGACGACCTGCTCGCGACCGGTGGAACTGCAAAAGCCGTGGTTGATCTGGTTGAAAGTGTCGGAGGAAAGGTCGCGGGACTTTTGTTTGCAGTTGAGTTGACGTTCTTGAACGGCAGGTCGAAGTTTGATGGTTACAATGTGCAGTCTTTGATCAAATACGATTCGTAATCCAAGTATGTGAGTATGTGAGAACCGCCGAATTTGTCCGACGGTTCTCATTTCCTTGACAATCTACTACCTGCGTTCCAAAATCCAAATTCAACTTGCTCCCGTAGCTCAGCTGTATAGAGCGTCCGCCTCCTAAGCGGAAGGTCGGTGGTTAGAATCCACCCGGGAGCACCATGCTCAAAATAAGGCCTGCCTCGTGCTTGTTCGACATGCCTCTTATTTCACCGCCTCGCCTGAACCTCTGATAACATCCGTCCTTCCCGGTTTGGCGATCATCACCGGACCGTACCAATCCAAACCCGTGATCGCCTGATCATCGACGGGAGCGTGTACATCTACGTTCAGCATATCGGCGATCTGTCGCATGATCTTTTCAGCATCCGAACCGGCACCGACCTGACATCCGCGAAGTTCGATCCTCGCATTCTGCGCGAAATATGGTTTTAGATCAGCCAGACGGTGATATGGGCTCGAAAGTGCGCCGGGCGAGATGCCTGTTAGATGTACCCTGATAAGTCTCGGATCGGTCCCCGACGAGATCCCGATCACGCTCGGTGTACCATGTGCCCATATTCGCAATACTTTTACCTTTCCGAATTCGGATCGGCGCATGATGTCGTCGACCATCTGATTAAGTCCGTTCGACATCGCACAATAAGAAAGTACGATGGATTTTCCACGCGTCTCGAGATCGGTTACGGTCTGGACCAATTTTGGATCGGTTGTGTCAACGACATCAAATTCCATAAGAGCCTCCACTGATGCACTACGCGAGGCTGACTGGAATTTTGGGTCAGCGGGTAGGCAGAACTGTTTTAGATGCGTTCAGCTTACTCGTAAACCTATGGAGGATATAAATTTACGATTTTCTGGAACCGGCGGGCGAATAAAACTTTTTATTAAATGAACGGAAGCAATCGGTGACCAAGCACAGTGGCGAACAAATATTCGGCTATTGTAAAGGGTGAGGTCTGTTCATTTCATAGCTCCTTAGTAAATGTTGGGAAGAACCGCGTTTTTGACCGGAACGCGGTTTTTTCTTTGTTTTGAGTGCGCGATTTATCGCGTTTGCCCTCCTGTCGTACAATCAAACCAATGCAGAAAGTCCTGACAACAGCCGAAATGCGCGAGGTGGATCGCCTCACGACCGAGCGTTACGGCATTCCATCGATCATATTGATGGAAAATGCCGCCCACGCCGTCGCCCGTGTCATTACCGAAAAACTCGGCGGCTCGGTCAAGGGCAAATCGATCCTCATTCTCTGCGGGAAGGGCAACAATGGCGGCGACGGAGCTGCGTTGGCGCGAATTCTTTGGCAGCAGGATGCGGATGTCTATTTGATCTTGATTGGAAAGATTGTAGACACGAAGGGTGATGCGCGAACCAACTTTGAATTCATCGCAAACCTGTCCGAGCGCGACGCACATTTCATAGATTTCTGGGAAATTGAGGACTTTTCGGGATTCCATGATCTCAAAGAGGGATTTCTTTCCCGTCAAAGGCTTGATCTGATCGTAGATGCCCTTTTTGGAACTGGCGTAACTCGACCCCTAGCCGATCCGTTTTCGGGCATCGTAAACAATGCAAGTAGTTGGATTGCGCAAGAGAGGAAAGTACCAGTTATTTCCGTTGACCTGCCGTCTGGACTTGATGCTGACCGATCGAGCTCCATTGGCCCAAAGGCGAGCGCCGATTGCACGGTTTCCTTTACGTCGCCTAAGGTCGCCAACGTTCTGCCTCCGGCGTCGGGTTTTAACGGGAATCTTGTTGTCGTGAGCATTGGGTCGCCACAAGAACTGATTGACGAGCAGCCCTCGCAATTGTTTTTCACGGAAAAAGACGATGCAAAGAAGTGGCTGCAAAGGGCGCGATTTTCAGCTTCCTCTTATAAAAACAAACGCGGGCACGCCTTAATCATCGCCGGATCCGAAACATACTCCGGCGCCGCCGTGCTCGCCGGAAACTCAGCGATCCGCTCGGGCGTCGGGCTGGTCACTCTCGCGTGTCCCGCGGACGCAAAGACCGAGATCGCAAGCCGTATTCTGCCCGAAGTTATTCTCGCGACACTCGGCTCACCCGAGTTCGATGAGCTTGCACCGAAGGCGAACGCGATCGGCGTTGGCTGCGGGCTTTCGGCTGCGGACCCGGAAATTGAAAAGCTTGTTCGTGAGATAGTTGAGTACAGGACGACGCCTGTCGTTGTCGATGCGGGTGCATTGTGGTTTTTTAATCCTCCAAATGGGATTCCGAAACAAGATGCGGACAAGAGTGTCCGCGCTCCGTTGATCCTCACGCCGCACGAAGGCGAATTCCTTCGGCTGCTTGGTACGGAAGACAAGGAAGCGATCAAGGATCGCGTCAAAGCGGTGCGCGATTTTTCACAGAAGAACAACGTAATACTTGTACTGAAAGGCGAACGCGTTCTTATCGGTGAACCCGGCGGCAAGGTTGTTGTGAACCCTACGGGCAATTCCGGCCTCGGCAAAGCCGGAAATGGCGATACGCTGACTGGTATGTTAACCGGGTTTGTTACTCAGGCCGCCGCGATGGAGATCGACATTTTCGAAACTGTCGTAGCAGCAGTCTATGTCGCAGGCATGGCCGGTGACATCGCTGAAAAGAAATATGGCAAACGCGTGATGACCGCGTCAGATGTCCGAGAATGCCTGGTCGACGCGCTTACGGAGATAGAAAAAACTGAAACAGGATGTACAGGATAGACACCATATGTGATCTATCCGGGAACTCCGGTGTATCCAGTTTGAATCTGATGCAGATCTTAGAACAAATATGTGCCGGGCCGGACGAGACCTTTAAGGTCGGCGAGCAGATCGGCAAGCAGGTCCGAACCGGCGATGTTCTGTTGCTTTTTGGCGGCCTTGGTGCGGGCAAAACGTTGTTTACGAAGGGCATTCTTCATGCTTTGGACTACGACATAGACGAAGTTACCAGTCCGAGCTTCACCCTTGTAAACCTGTACAAAACGCCGAATGTTGATGTATTTCATATCGATCTTTGGCGATTGAGTGAGAGCTCTGACGTTGCAACCGAAGTCGGCCTTGACGAGATCCTCCACGCGGAAAATTCGGCAGTCATAATCGAATGGGCCGAAAAACTTACCAACTTCACGCACGACGGGCGTATCATCAAGGTGAGTATCGAAGGCGATGGCGACGAACCGCGACTCATTTCGATAGATCGGCCAAATGAGTAAGCTTCTCACAATTCTGTTGCTTGCTTTGTCGCTCATAACCTCTTCCTCATCCTCTATAAATAAGAAACGCGACATGTCAAATATCAAAGATCCGCGACTCGTCATTTGGAAAACTAAACGAATTCTTCAAGTGTTTGATGAAAAAGTTTTGGTAAAGACTT